>NZ_JASCOY010000053.1:0-39710 GCF_029960075.1 Pseudomonas sp. PS02290 | reverse complement strand
CCACCACTTCACCGTCCGCGATGCAGTGCACGCTCGACTGGTCCAGCGTGCCCGCCGTTCCCGCATCAAAATGCACACCGCCATGCCAGAGCCCGCTGCTGCCGAGGGGATAGCTGCCGCTTGCGGCATTTGCCAAGTGGGTCAGTTGCTGGAGCACATCGCGTTTATCGCGGAAGGGATGGCTCCAGTTTTGGACCGGTATCAGTGAGTCGTTGTTTGACTCTACGCCGGTGGATGGATGAGGCGGCAATGTGTCGGTTGTCGGCAGCATAGGCTGCTGTAAGTCATCAAGCGCGTAGCGTGGTGCGAACAATCGTGTCATGGAGGTGGCTCCTGCTTTTCCACGAGATAAGCCAGCAAAGCTGCCGCTCTGTAGGCGAGGTCCCGGTCAACGTCCTGTTCGACCGATGCATCCGAACCTCGCGCTACGGCAAGGCCAGATTTGGTGCGCACGATGGCGAATTCCAGCGCCCGGTTCCAGAGGGGGAAATACGAACAGGAGATTTCCACGCGCATTTGCGGATGGGTCCCACACGAGGCAATCGTCGAGGATGGAGATGCGCTGGCCGACTACACTGCAGCGGATGTAGGACCGTGTACCTCCCCAGACATATAAACCAACATTCGCCCTGTTGATTGGATACGTTTTCTTACAGTCTTTCGTCTAACAATGTTCAAAAGGCACGGCATAGCCGCTAGTCTCCCGACATCTGAACGCCGAACAACAAGCACTCCAACAAGAGCCGGCCATGACTGATCTGTCGCGTTTGCAAGGATTCGCAAATCACGCAGTCACTGCGTTGGAAGGCCGTTTCTTCCGTCCGCCACTGCCTGAAGGTTATGTATCGAGACCTCGATTGTGCGAGCGGTTGAGTGCGGGTCTGTCTGGGCGCCTGTTGTTGATCAGTGCCCCGGCCGGTTTCGGTAAAAGCTCACTGGCGGTGGAGTTCTGCGAGAGCCTGCCCGATCAGTGGCAGAACCTCTGGCTGGGTCTGAGCCACCGGGACAGCGACCCGGGCCGGTTTCTCGAACGTCTTCTTTGTGGTCTCCAGCAATTTTTTCCTCAGCTCGGCGGCCAGGCGCTCGGCCTTCTGAAAATGCGTCAGCGTCACCAGCCCTTTGCCTTCGAAGAGTGGCTGGACGGTTTACTGGACGAGCTGGCAATGCACCTGATGTTGAGCAAACCGCTGCTGCTGGTGCTTGACGACTACCACTTGGTGCAGGGCCCCGTGCTGGATCGCTGCCTGCAATTTCTCCTCAATCATCTGCCTGCGGGCATGAACATCATGGTCACCAGCCGGCAGAGGCCGAACTGGCACCTGGCGCGTCTGCGGCTGTCGCGTCAATTGCTGGAATTGTCCGAGCAGGACCTGCGGCTGACCGACGACGAGTCGCTGGCGGTGCTGGATCAACAGCGCAATGGCTTGAGCGATGAAGCACTGCAGGCCTTGCTGCAACGCAGCGAGGGATGGGTGGCCGGCCTGCGATTCTGGCTGCTGGCCGCCAACGAAGCGGGCAGTAATGCGCTGACCCAAGGGCTCAACGGCGGGGAAGGGCTGATCCGGGATTACCTTCTCGAAGAGGTCATCGATTGCCTGCCGGCGGACGTTCAGGTCTTTCTCTATGAAACGGCGTGTCTGGAGCGTTTTGGCGGTGCCCTGTGCAACGCCGCGCGCGACAGTCACGACAGCGACGAAATGCTCGGTTACCTGCAAGCGCATCAGGTGTTTCTCGTCCCGCTGGACGAGCACGGTCGCTGGTTTCGCTATCACCATTTGTTCTCGGATCTGCTGCGCGCGCGCGCCGGGCCCAGTGTCACGCCGCAACAAAGACGCGTGCATCTGAATGCCTGCCGCTGGTTCAGCGACCAGGGGCTGCTCGACGAAGCCATTGAACAGGCGTTGCGCGCGGGGCATCTGGATGTGGCGGCCAATCTGGTGCAGAACCTGTCTGAAGAACAACTGCTCGCCGAGCAAAACGTCGGCATGTTGCTGCGCTGGAAAATGGACTTGCCCGACAGCCTGCTGGTCAGCACGCCGCGTTTGATCGTGCTGTACGCCTGGGCGCTGGGCCTGGCGTGTCAGTTGGACGCGGCCGAGGAGTTGGGCAATCACCTCAGTCGATTTCTGCCGGCGCCTTCCGCGACCGCGCAAAATTCGATGCTGGCTCAGTGGCTGGCGCTGAGCGGGATCATCGCCCGAGGCCGCGGCGACAGTGAAACGGCCCGGCGCTATTGCAGCGAAGCGTTGGTCAGTCTGCCGCTGAAGCGATATGGCCAGCGTTTACTGTGCCTGTCGACCCTGGCGAATCTGGCTATCACCGATGGAGATTTATGGCGCGCCCGTGCGCTGAACCGTGATGCCCTTGAGTTGGCGCAGCGGGTGGCCAATCCATTGTTTGAAGCGCTGGCGCACTACGACCGCGCTCGCACCTTGCAGGCCCGTGGCGAAACACTCCGCTCGATGGAGGAAGTGCGCCAGGGCTTGCGACGTTTGAATGGCCTGTCTTCACAAAAACTGTACGCGGTGCGCGCGCGCCTGACGTTGTACGAAGGCTATTTGCTGGTGCAGTTCCTTCAACCGGAGGCGGGGCGCGAGCGCTTGACTGCCGGGCTGGCCGAGGCACGCGCCTGCCGTGACATCAGCGTGCTGATCGGCCACTGCGTGATTGCCGGAATGGAGGGGCGCGAAGGGCGCTACGCCGAAGCCTTCGCCGAGCTGGCCGAGGCCGAGCGGTTGATGCACATCTGGGACGTGCCGCCGGTTTATTACCTGGCAATGATCACCCTCGCCAAATGCGAGCTGTGGCTAGCCCAGGGCCGTATCGACCTGGCCGACGCGTGGCTCCTGCGACTGGGGCAGACTTACGGCGGCAACCAACCCGCCGCCGCCCCGGAATGTTCGCCGCAACTGCCTCAGCAGATCGAAACGCTGCGGGCGGTTCTTGATCATATTCAGGGCCGCACCGAAGAGGCGATGATGCGGCTGCACGGTCTGGTGGAGTATGCCCAGCGGATCGGCGCAGGACTGCTCGGCCTCAATGCGCTGGGTCAGCACATCCTGTTGTTGCTTGACACGTCACATGGGCCCGAAGCCGATGAGCTCTTTCTACAAAGCCTTCAGCTCGCCACGGGTGGTGCGGTTCTGCCCTTCCAGCGCCTGATCCGTGGTCATCCCGACTGGCTGCGTGAGCAACTGCATAAACGACCCTCATGCCGGCTGGTCGATTACCTGCTTCAGCAACTTCCTGAAGCTGCGCCTGGCCAGGAGCTGCCTTGCTTGCGCATGGCAAGTGAGCCGTCCACCTGCATCAGCGGCAATGGCGGCGACCACCTCAGCGCCCGAGAACTCAGCGTGCTGCAGCTGATCGCGCAAGGCTGCTCCAATCAGGAGATCAGCGAACGCCTGTTCATTTCCCTGCACACCGTTAAAACCCACGCCAGCCATATCAACAGCAAGCTGGGTGTTGAGCGACGCACTCAAGCAGTGGCCCGGGCACAAGAGTTGGGATTGCTAAACTAATCGATCGGTATTTAAATGCCGATTTATGCAGGAAAAGGTCGATTTTAGGCATTTAATTGCCTTTTCAGCGCTCCAGTCCTAATGTTTAGGCATCAAATTGCCGAGCAGCCCGTGATGCAGCTGACCCTCCAACTCTACCTGTCGGGACGATGGCACGACGCAATGCGTCTTGACGTCGAGAAACCGGAATCCGGGCAGAACAGCCCGTGCAGCTTTGCCTACGATCAAGCATTTCTGATTGACCACCTGGATGCCCTCGACCGGCCGACCGCGCCGTCCGTGAGCGCTGGAATTCCACTGGGCTGGGATCTGTTCAGAACGGCGGGGCTGCCGGCGTTTTTGCATGACATCGTTCCAGCGGGAGCGGCGCGCCGTTTCCTGCTGGCGCGTCTGGCATTGCCGGAAAGTGAAAACACGCCGGCCGACCTGGTGCTCCTGCAGCGCTGTACCCCCGCCCCTGTCGGGCATTTGCGCATCAAGGAATCGTTCGAGGCATTGCCCAAGGCCAGCAGCATTGGGTTTGACCGGAGTGAAGTCGTTGCCCGGGACAGCCGCTTTCTTGAATACGCGTATGAACAAGGCGCCGCTGTCGGTGGCGCAACCGGGGCGGGCGGCGAGGCACCGAAGCTGTTATTGGCCGAGGATGCCAAAGGGCTCATGCACCCTGATGCGACCCTCGCGGACAGCGAGGTTCGTCAGCACTGGTTCGTGAAATTCTCGCGCAACAAAGGCAACGAGACCGATCGCACCATTCTCAGAAGCGAGTTCTGCTATTACCAGGCCCTCCAACGCGTCGGGGAACGCACCGTTCCCTGTGACGGCATGAGCCTTGAAGAGGCCCGCAAGCCCAGCCTGTGGATGAAGCGCTTCGACCGCCGCGTCGATGAACAGGGCGTGCGTCGGGTGGCGGTGGAATCGGTGTACTCGCTCGCCGACATCACCCGCCCCGGTGCGTATATGACGCACATGCAAGCGGTAGCCGCACTGGCCAATGCCTGGTCGGCGAACGCCCAGCAGGGGGAGATTCCTCAGATGGTCGCCGAGTACGTGCGCCGTGACCTGATCAATCAGATTCTGGGGAACAGCGACAACCATGGGCGAAACACATCGATCCTTCGCGATGAACGGCGACTCTCTCTGGCGCCGATTTACGACCTGGCGCCCATGGTCATGGACGATGAAGGTGTAACACGCACCACCAAATGGCCTGACCCTATTGAGCGCGCCGGCGAGGTGGGCTGGCGCGATGCCTGCCGCGCTTTATCCAACTGGGCTGACCCCGAACAGCTTTTCGAGGGTCTCAGAACCGATGCCGAGCGCCTGCGGGCATTGCCTGATTTGCTGAATGAAATGGGCTTGCCGCAAAAGACCTTCAATCATCCGCGCATCAGGCTGGGACGACTGGATGCGACGCTCAAGGAGTGGGGCCTGCTATGAACGACGAGATCCGCCAGCGCGGCATCATCCTCGACGAGCTTCGGGGTCAGTTGTTGGAGGGGAGCGTTTCCATGGGCGCTGCCGTCAAACGGCTGCGGACCGAAATCACAGGACTGCGCCAGGAGCAGTTCGCGAGCATGTGCAAAATCTCGTTGCGCACACTGCGTCAGATCGAGCAGGACGAGGGTAATCCGACGGTGCAAACCCTCAACGCCGTGTTCAGGCCCTTTGGTATGCAGGTCGGCATTATTCCATTGCTACGCCGGCCGGCGGGAACCAGTCTCTAAGGCGTAATCGCACCGATAAGCCCGACGGCAGGCTCAAGCAGCGGGCTGACCGGCCCACATGCTGGCCACGTCCAGCAGGCCCCACTCCTCAGCCAGTTCGAACTTGAGGATGCCGTCTCGTACCGTGGGGCACGCAAGGTTGATGACTTGCGGCTCGAAGGGCATTCGGGTCCGGGTGGACAGGAAAACTTTCACTTTCGGGTGCAGCAGGGACTGTTCATCCTGCTCGACCACCACGCCCAGGCGCTCGCTTTTCAGGCGAACCAGCGCGCCGACGGGATAGATACCAACGGTCTTGACGAAGTGCTGGAACACCTTCGCATCGAAGTGGCCTTTCCAGGACGCCATTTCGCGAACCGAATGCGCGGCATCCCAGCCCTTCTTGTAGGGCCGGTCTGAGGTCACCGCGTCATACACGTCACAAATAGCGCCCATTTTCGCCAGCAGGCTGATCTCGTCGCCCTTCAGGCCGTGGGGATAACCGCTTCCGTCGACCTTTTCGTGGTGATGCAGGCACACGTCCATCACCAGTCGGGTTACCCGCTCGCAACCCTGGAGGATTTCCAGCCCGGCCTGCGGATGATGCTTCATGACCTCGTATTCTTCGTAGGTGAGACGATCGGGCTTATTGAGAATGGCCGAGTCGATCATCATTTTGCCGACGTCATGCATCAGCCCCGCGACGCCGGCTTCCCGCACTTGATCCTCATCCAGATCCATCTGCCGCGCGAGCGCGACCATCAATGCGCACACCGCCACCGAATGCATGTAGGTGTACTCATCCGTCGTTTTCAGGCGCGACAGGCTGATGAGCGCGTGGGGATGGCGCATGACGGAAGTGGAAATTTCTTCAACCAGTAGATCGACGTCTTCGGTATTCATTGCCCGGCCCATCCGGGCATCGCTGAACATGGTCATCACTGCCGCTTTCGCGCGCCCGCAAATCAGGCGCGCGCGGGCCAGTTCCAGTTCGAGGCTGCACGGCGCAGTCTCGGCAGGGTCGGGACACTCGGGGGAGGTCTGATCCGCTGGCGAGCTATCGGCAGGGCTTTTGCCAAGGCGAGTGTCAATCCAGACCTCTCGGGTCGATGCCTGAATGTGCCGCAACACCGCGTCGTCGCTGAGTTCGCGCTCGACGTGGGCAGTCCAGAAGGGATCGTTGATCCGTGGGCGGCAGAACTCGTGGATGTACATGCCCAGCGTGAGGTCGGAAACGGGGATTTTTCTTAGCATAGAGTCAGCTCTTGCGCGTGAATACAGCGCTGCCTTGCCTGAAAGTGAGAGCGATCTTTGTTCTTTGCTTCATCACTGCGCTTTCCTGTACTTGCGCATGGCCAGTATAGGAAAGCGCTGGGGAAATGAAACTCTCTTGAATATTGTGGGAATTACACTCCTGATAGATAAATATCAAACCTAATCAACAGCTTGCACAGATTATTGGCGTTGTTTGAAGAATCTCGCATCGAATAAATGCGATGAACAGCATGTTCAAAATGCATATAAATATTTGCTTTTTATATTAAAGAATTGCTGCCCTTGGCCGTGCACTGGCGGTTCAGGCCGCGTTAAGGAATTTTTGACGGGGACCGTGCTCTAATTGCCCAAATCGTCGGCCTTTATGTTTGGCCGTAGAAAAGCAAAACAGGAGCTCTCCTTGATGTTGACATTTCGCCGTTTGATCATCGCTGCCACCGCACTGACCGTGCTTTCCGGCTGCGCGACGCAGAATCCATACGACAATCAGGGGCAGGCGCAGAACTCCGGCGGGATGAGCAAGACCGCCAAGTACGGCGGTCTGGGTGCATTGGCCGGCGCCGTCGCCGGTGCTGCCATCGATCACAACAACCGTGGCAAAGGTGCGCTGATTGGCGCTGCCGTGGCAGGCGCGGCATCTGCCGGTTACGGCTACTACGCCGACAAGCAGGAGGCTGCACTGCGCGCCAGCATGGCCAACACCGGTGTTGAAGTTCAGCGTGAGGGCGACAACATCAAGCTGGTGATGCCGGGCAACATCACCTTCGCCACCGACTCGTCTGCCATCGCCAGCAGCTTCTATGCGCCGCTGAACAACCTGGCCGGTTCGCTGAAGCAATACAATCAGAACATGATTGAAATCGTCGGCTACACCGACAGCACCGGCAGTCGCCAGCACAACATGGACCTGTCGCAGCAGCGCGCCCAGAGCGTGGCGACCTACCTGACTTCTCAAGGCGTTGACGCAGCTCACCTGTCGGTGCGCGGTGCCGGTCCTGATTCGCCGATCGCCAGCAACGCCGACGTCAACGGCCGTGCCCAGAACCGCCGCGTCGAGGTCAACCTCAAGCCGATTCCTGGCCAGCAGTACCAACAGCAGCAATAACCGCGTGACGTGAAACCAAAAACCCCGGCCAGTGAGCCGGGGTTTTTGCGTTTGGACCTACGGGCGCTTAGCCCGGGTAACGTTCATGCATCTGCGCGAGCAACGTGTCCTTGTCTTCCCACAGCCGGTTGATCCACTGCTGAAACTCCAGGCGGTAGGCATCGTCCTGGTCGTAGCTTTTGCCAATGAACTGCGGCGGGATCTGCACTTCTTCAAAATGCGCGACGACTTCGCCCACGTCCCCGCAGAGCAAGTCCCAATACCCTGGCCGACCAGCCGGGTAATGAATGGTCACGTTGACGATGGATTCCAGCTGCTCGCCCATGGCATCCAGCACGAAAGCAATGCCGCCTGCCTTGGGCTTCAACAGGTAACGGAACGGCGAGTTCTGCTGTGCGTGCTTGGCTTCGGTGAAGCGCGTGCCTTCGACGAAGTTGAAAATGCCGACCGGGTTGTTGCGAAACTTCGCACAGGTGCGACGGGTGGTCGCCAGGTCCTTGCCTTTCTTTTCCGGGTGCTTGGCCAGATACGCCTTGCTGTAGCGCTTCATGAACGGAAAGCCTAGCGCCCACCAGGCAAGGCCAATCACCGGCACCCAGATCAGCTCTTGCTTGAGGAAGAACTTGAGCGGGCGAATGCGTCGGTTCAGCACGTACTGCAGCACCATGATGTCGACCCAGCTCTGGTGATTGCTCGTCACCAGGTACGAGTGCTGATAGTCCAGGCTTTCCAGCCCGCTCAGGTGCCATCGGGTGTGACCGAGCACATCCATCCAGGCGTTGTTGTTGCTGATCCACGCTTCGTGGATGTGGCTCATCAGCCAGTCGGTGACCTTCTGCGCGGCCGGGAAGGGCAGGCACAGTTTGAAGATGGCAACGACGAACAGCGGCGTGCAGCAGAGAATCGTGTTGAGCGCCAACAGCAACGAGGCGATGACGCCACGCAAAGGGGCGGGCAGGAAATCCATGTGAATCGAACTCCGGGGCAGTCAGCCGCCGGTGGGTTCCGGCGGGGTTATTGTGGCATGCGATATTGCAGCGCAATGTTATTGCGGCAGCGTGGCCGCCTGAATCGCCGTCAGTGCAATGGTATAGACGATGTCGTCAACCTGAGCGCCCCGCGGCAGGTCATTGACCGGCTTGCGCAGGCCTTGCAGCATCGGACCGAGGCTTACGCAGTCCGCACTGCGCTGCACCGCCTTGTAAGTGGTGTTGCCGGTGTTCAGATCCGGAAACACGAACACATTCGCGCGACCCGCCACCGGGCTGTTCGGCGCCAATTGTCGGGCGACGTGCTCGTTGGCGGCGGCATCGTATTGCAACGGCCCGTCGATCAACAGACCGCGCTGGGTTTCGCGCGCCAGTTGCGTGGCTTCGCGGACCTTTTCCACTTCCTCACCGCTGGCCGAATTGCCGCTGGAGTAGCTGATCATTGCCACCCGCGGCGACAGGCCGAACGCCACGGCCGAATCCGCGCTCTGCACGGCGATTTCCGCCAGCTCGGTGGCGGTCGGGTGCGGGTTCATGATGCAGTCGCCATACACCAGCACCTGCTCCGGAAACAGCATGAAAAACACCGATGAAACGAGGGTGCAGCCTGGTGCCGTCTTGATTAGCTGCAACGCAGGCCGAATGGTGTTGGCGGTCGAATGGATCACCCCCGACACCAGTCCGTCCACTTCGTCGAGGGCCAGCATCATGGTGCCGATCACCACCGGGTCCTCCAGTTGCTGCTCGGCCATGGGCGCATTGAGGTTTTTGCTGCGGCGCAAATCAACCATCGGCGCGACATAGCGCTCGCGGATCTGGTCCGGATCGAGAATCTCCAGGCCCGGCGGCAAGTCGATGCCGTGGGCGCGCGCAACGGCGTTCACTTCCTCGGGCTTGGCCAACAGCACGCAGCGGGCAATGCCCCGGGCCTGACAAATCGCCGCCGCCTGGACGGTCAACGGCTCGGCGCCTTCGGGCAGCACGATGCGCTTGTTTGCCGCCTGGGCACGCTGGATCAGCTGATAGCGGAACACCGCGGGCGACAGGCGCATCTCACGGGGCGTGCCGCAACGCTGATGCAGCCAGTTGGCATCCAGATGGCTGGCGACGAAATCGGTGATGATCTCCGCGCGCTCGCGGTCATCGATGGGGATTTCCTTGTTCAGCTGATTGAGCTGCGTCGCGGTGTCGTACGAACCGGTGCTCACCGACAGCACCGGCAACCCGGCCTGCAGCGCGCCTCGGCAGAGATCCATGATGCGCGGATCGGGCAGGGTGTCGCTGGTCAGCAACAGTCCGGCCAACGGCACGCCGTTCAGCGTCGCCAGGCTCACCGCCAGAATGATGTCATCGCGATCCCCCGGTGTGACCACCAGCACGCCCGGCTTGAGCAACTGCAGCGTGTTGAGCACCGTGCGGGCGCAGATGATGATCTTCGACATGCGCCGCTGTTCGTAATCGCCGGCATTGATCACTTGCGCGCCGAGCAGATCGGCGACGTCGCGGGTGCGCGGGGCGTTGAGGTCGGCCTGAAACGGGATGCAGCCAAGTAAACGGAAATCGCCGCTGCGCAACAGCGGCGAGTGTTCCTTGAGCCGCGCCGAGAAGGCTTCCATGCTCTCGTCGGTGCGCACTTTGTTGAGGATCACGCCAAGCACCTTCGGGTCTTTCGGGCCGCCGAACATCTGCGCCTGCAGCTCGACGCGGCCGGAAAGCTCGGTCAGCACTTCGTTTTCCGGGGCGGATACGAGAATGACTTCCGCATCCAGCGCCTTGGCCATGTGCAGGTTGACCCGCGCGGCATAGCTGGCGCTGCGGGTCGGGACCATGCCTTCGACGATCAACACATCACGGCCGATCGAGGCTTCCTGATACAGCTTTATGATTTCTTCCAGCAGCTCGTCAAGCTGGCCTTCGCCGAGCATGCGTTCGACGTGGGCCAACCCCAACGGCTTGGGCGGCTTGAGGCCGTGGGTGCGGGCGATCAATTCAGTCGAACGCTCCGGGCCCAGATCCCCGGGATGAGGCTGGGCGATCGGCTTGAAAAAACCGACCTTGAGCCCGGCGCGCTCCAGGGTGCGCACCAGCCCCAGGCTGATGGACGTCAGGCCCACACCAAAATCTGTGGGCGCGATAAAGAAAGTCTGCATGCGGGCTTCTCGAAAATGAGCAGTGCAAGGGTCATGGCGCTATGAATTCAGCCATCGGACCGGATAAACCAGGACGCTGTTCAGTCGCAGCGTCTCAACGGGGCCCAAGGTTATCGTTATCTGACCCCGACGCGCACCAGCCGCAGTGAAAGGACTGACCGATTTTCGCCTGGCGCTGCGCGGGATCGAGCACCCAGGCGCGGGATTGCCAGGGCGGGTCGTGACGCAAATGCTGGGTGTGACCGCAGGAGAGCATGACCACCCAGTGACCGTCCGGGTCCTGAGCAAAGCCGGTAATGATCGAATGGGGGGAGGGGGCGTTCGGGGATTCCAATCGGGGCCGTCTGTCTGAGTTGCGTTCGCTTTCGCGCGAGTGCTTGGTTAGACTTGGCCGCTCATATCTATTTGCAAAAGGTCTCGCCCCATGCCGATCGCCGCCAACAAGGCTGTCTCCATCGACTATACCCTGACCAATGACGCTGGTGAGGTCATCGACAGTTCTGCCGGCGGCGCGCCGCTGGTTTACCTGCAAGGTGCAGGCAATATCATCCCGGGTCTGGAAAAGGCGCTGGATGGCAAGGAAGTCGGCGACGAACTGAAAGTGGCCATCGAGCCTGAAGATGCGTACGGCGAATACTCCGCCGAGCTGGTCAGCACCCTCAATCGCAGCATGTTCGAAGGCGTCGACGAACTGGAAGTCGGCATGCAGTTCCATGCTTCTGCGCCGGACGGCCAGATGCAGATCGTGACCATCCGCGATCTGGACGGCGACGACGTCACTGTCGACGGTAACCACCCGTTGGCCGGTCAACGCTTGAACTTCGATGTGAAGATCGTTGCCATCCGTGATGCAAGCGAAGAAGAAATGGCCCACGGTCACGTGCACGGCGAAGGTGGTCATCACCACTGATTGTCCTGCTAAGCTGAGTGAGCTGGCCAGGCGTCCTCGCGGTCTTGTGAAAACGTTTGTTTTTACGGTCTGACAGGGCGCCTTTTTCGGCCAAGGGTTTCTAGGGGAGTCGTCATGAGTGTATTTCACGAGCTGAAGTTGAAGGCTCTGGATGGCCAGGAGCTGCCCCTCGCCCCGCTCAAGGGCAAAGTGGTTCTGGTGGTCAACGTCGCGTCAAAGTGTGGCCTGACGCCGCAATACGCTGCGCTGGAAACCCTGTATCAGAAGTACAAAGACCAAGGCTTCAGCGTCCTCGGGCTGCCGTGCAATCAGTTCGCCGGCCAGGAGCCTGGTAGTCAGGAAGAGATTCAGGCGTTCTGCTCGCTGAACTACGGCGTGACCTTTCCCCTGGGGGACAAGCTTGAAGTCAACGGACCGCACCGGCATCGTCTGTATCAAATGCTCGCGGGCGAAGGCGCCGAGTTTCCCGGCGACATCACCTGGAATTTCGAGAAATTTCTTGTCGGCAAGGATGGACGCGTTCTGGCCCGCTTCTCCCCAAGCACGCTTCCGGATGACGCCAAAGTGGTGAGTGCGATCGAGAAGGCACTGCCCTAGTATTTCAATTCGCCGTCCTTCTTTTGAGCCTTAATCACTCCAGTCAATAGTGCTTCGTATCCCCCGTGCTTCGGCTCATTCTGTATGACCTTCATCATATTTCCAGAATGCCGAGGACGCCTGCATGCCTGTTCAAGCCTTGTTCAAACCCTTCCACTTGGGCAGCCTCGAGTTGCCGACGCGCATCGTCATGGCGCCGATGACCCGCTCGTTTTCACCGGGCGGCGTACCCAATTCCAACGTCATCGAGTACTACCGTCGTCGTGCGTCTGCTGGCGTTGGCTTGATCATCACCGAAGGCACCACCGTCGGGCACAAGGCCTCGAATGGCTACCCCAACGTGCCGCAGTTCTTTGGTGAAGCGGCACTGGAAGGCTGGCGGAAGGTGGTGGAAGCGGTTCACGAAGAAGGCGGCAAGATCGTGCCGCAACTCTGGCACGTCGGCGCCGTGCGTCGTCTGGGTACTGAGCCGGATGGCACGGTGCCGGCCTATGGCCCGACCGAGAAGCTCAAGGACGGTAACGTTGTCGTTCATGGCATGAGCAAGCAAGACATTGACGAGGTCATTGCAGCGTTCGCCCAGGCGGCGAACGACGCTAAATCCATCGGCATGGACGGCGTCGAGATCCACGGCGCCCATGGTTATCTGGTCGATCAGTTCTTCTGGGAAGGCACCAATCAGCGTACCGACGAATACGGCGGCGACCTCGCGCACCGCTCACGCTTCGCCATCGAGCTGATTCAGGCGGTACGAGCCGCCGTGGGCCCGGATTTCCCGATCATCTTTCGGTACTCGCAGTGGAAGCAGCAGGATTACAGCGCACGGCTGGTGCAAACGGTTGAAGAGCTCGACGCATTCCTCAAGCCGCTGTCCGACGCGGGCGTGGACATTTTCCACTGCTCGACGCGGCGTTTCTGGGAGCCCGAATTTGAAGGCTCCGACCTGAACCTGGCCGGCTGGACGCGCAAGCTCACGGGAAAGCCGACCATCACGGTGGGCAGTGTCGGACTCGACGGCGAGTTTTTGCAGTTCATGGTCAACACCGACAAAGTCGCCCAGCCTGCGAGCCTGGAAAACCTGCTCAAGCGTTTGGGTGACGAGGAGTTCGATCTGGTCGCAGTCGGCCGTGCGCTGCTCGTCGACCCGGACTGGGCATTGAAAGTGAAGGAAGGCCGCGAGCACGATATTTTGCCATTCAGCCGCGAAGCCTTGGGTCGGTTGGATTGACGGTCCGGTTCCGTCCTTGATCGGGGACTACACCCCCAAAACAACCCCATCCCGCGTCTCGCTCGCAGCGCGCAGGTAAGTCTCGAATGAGTCGATAATCCCGGCCCATCCCTGACGACTGGCGTGCTGCCGGGCGTTCAGCCTGACCCGGCGCAAGGTTTCGTCATCCTCCAGCATCCACCGCGCGGCATCGACGAACCCGTCCTCATCCCCCGGCATCGCCACCGCGCCATTATGGCCGTGGCGAATATGCTGGGCCGCCGCCGCTTCGTCGTAAGCGACCACACCCAGCCCTGATGCCAGCGCTTCCAGCACCACGTTGCCGAAGGTTTCAGTCAGGCTCGGGAACAGAAACAAATCACTCGACGCATAGTGCGTCGCCAGCGCATCGCCGCGCTGGGTGCCGCAGAAGATGGCGTCCGGGAGCTGTCGCTGCAGCGTTGGCCTGACCGGTCCGTCGCCGACAATCACCAGCCGCAGGTTTTTCTCGGGATAGGTGCTGACCAGGCCGTCGAAGGTGGTTTTCAGCAGGCCCAGGTTTTTCTCCGCTGCCAGCCGTCCCACGTGCAGAACCGCCGTATCGCCGGCTTCAAGCCCCCAGCTTTCGCGCAGCGAATTTGAGCGTTTCGACGGGTGAAACAGCTGGCAGTCAACGCCCCGCGACAGCAGTTCCAATCGCTCGAAGCCTCGGCGTTCAAGCTCGGTTTTTTGCGTGAAGCTGGGCACCAGGGTGGCGTTGGAGCGGTTATGAAACCAGCGCAGGTAGGTCGTCAGCAGGCGCGTGATGAAACTCAGCCCGTACTGCCGCGTGTAGTGCTGAAAGTTGGTATGAAACCCGCTGACGATCGCAATCCCCAGCCGCCGCGCGGCGCGCAGCGCCGAAAGACCAAGCGGCCCTTCTGTCGCGATGTACAGCACATCCGGGCGATTGCGCTGCCAGCGGCGCAGCAGTTTGTGCATCGACGACTGGCCCCACTGCAATCCGGGATACCCCGGAATCGGCCAGCCACGGCACAGCATCAAATCTTCCCCGGCCGCGCGCAATTCATCGTCGGTCTGCCGCGGCCGAATCACCTCAACCCGATGCCCCCGCAGGCGCAGCCCGTCGCACAAACGGCTGAGCGTATTGGCCACGCCGTTTATTTCCGGTGCATACGTTTCGGTGATCAGGGTAATACGCAGGGATTTACTCATGAGATCAGTTTCTGAGCGGGTCATTGCGCTTGTGTGGCGGTTGAGTGATGGATTTGTGACTGCAAATGGCTGGCCGGGATTCGGTATTGGCCGCGCTTGATCCTGACCGGTTTCAGAGCGACATACGACCCGGTCAGGTTCGGATACGACTGCGGTGACACGGGACGCGTCATTTACCAACGGTGAAGGGCACAAGCCTCGACTCGCCGATGCGTTCGAAGGCAGCTGGCTCCGGCACGTAGTGGGTCTGCACCGGGTTCAGGCTGGTCAGTTGCAGGTGCGAACGGGGCTCTGCGGGCCTGGCAAGGTTCGCGGATTCAGCGTTGAGGGTCTGTGAAACGAAAGGCTGAGTCGCCCGCGCCAGTGCTTGCATGAATGCGGGAGCGTGGGGCTCTGGCTTCTTCTGTCGATCCATCACAAAGGACGCAGGATAGGCGGTTGTTTTTAGCGGGGTGGTCAGGGGTGTCGATTCCATGGGCATTTAACTCCTGTGGGTGACTACGCCGCGAGATTGAAACGCGGCGGCGAATGCTCGTCCGGAGTGGGCATGTCCATGGTTAAACAAGGAAGCTGTGGGACGTTGTGAATAGTGTTGTAGGAACTGTCCTGATTTTCCCGAGGTTGATTAAAAGAGTGTTTCCGCCTTTAGCATGCGTCGCCTCAACTTCTGGAGGAAACGCTGTGTCCGAGCCATTCAATACACCACCTGCTGCCGATTTGACGGCTCCGCCTACGAACGGCCCGCCGTTTTATACCGTGTCGCTGATCAAGCTGACGGTGATGATGTTCATCACGTGCGGGTTGTACGGGCTCTACTGGTATTACAAAAACTGGTCGCGGTACAAAGCCTGTTCGGCGAAACCGATCTGGCCGGCTATGCGCACGCTTTTCTGTTTTTTCTACTTTCCCTCACTGTTCTGCAAGGTAAATGCCGCGCTTAAAGAGACGGGTCGAGGCGGTATCCCTTACTGGGGCGTCTACGTAGCAGGGATCTACCTTCTTACGTTTACCCCTTCTATTGTCACTGGGTACGCATCGGGTTGGGGTAGCAGCCCATCCGCAGCGCTCGGGCTCATCCCGACCATAGGGGTCTACACCATTACGGGGCTGGGCCAGTTCTTGATTACCCTGAGGGTGCAATCGTTCATCAACCGGTTGGACGGCAAGTCTGGGGAAAGTCGCAGGATCCGCTTCACGTTTGGGGACGTGGTCTGGACGGTGATAGGCATCTGTTATTGGGCGCTTTTAATGCTGATCTATGGTTGGTTGAGTCCAGCAAGCATGTAATAAAAAGGCCTCAATCGAGGCCTTTTCAGTAAATCAGCGAATCCGCTCTGCCAGCGTCTCCGCCCCACGCTCCCTCACCCAGAACAACGTCGCTCCCGCCACCGCCGCCGGCATCATCAGGATGTTGACCACCGGTATCAGCAGCACCAGATACACAATCCCGCCGAAGCTCATGCTCTGCCAACGCTTGGCGCGCAGCCAGTCGAGCATGTCTTGCCAGCTCATTTTGTGATTGTCGGCGGGGTAGTCGATGTACTGGATGGCCATCATCCACACGCCGAATATCAGCCACAGCGGCGCAGCGACGAGGTTTACCACAGGGATCCACGAAAGGATGAATAGCCCGATGGCGCGGGGCAGGAAGTAGCCCAGTTTGCGTATTTCCCGGCTCAGGGTGCGTGGGACCATTTCGACCAGCTCGCCCCAACTGAATGCGGGGAAATCGTCCGTCCCGCGCAGGACCACCTCCACTTTCTCGGCGAGAAAGCCGTTGAACGGCGCGGCGATGATGTTGGCGATCATGGTGAAGGTGAAAAATACCATCAGCGCGACAAGCACTACGAACAGGGGCCACAGGATGTAATTGAGAAAGCCGAGCCAGCTGGGCAGGGTCGGCATGAAGGAGTCGACCCACAGCCTGAATTCGTGGCCGGCGAAGTAGATCATGGCGCTGAACAGCACCAGATTGATCGCCAGCGGCAGCAGGACGAACAGGCGCAGACCGGGGCTCAGGACCAGTTTCAGGCCTTCGCGCAAGTATTGCGGGCCGGACAGGGCGGGTGCAGGCATGTGTGCCTCCAGGCAGTGATATCGCGCCGACCATACCGGCTTTGCTGCAGGGGCGGAAGCGCAGCAGCAGGGGCGACACTCTCTGAAACAATCGTGCAGCGGTGAAGTCTATGCAGGACTGCGATCGCGAAACGGAAGATGCACATAGCGCGGGCCTATGAGCTGGATTGTGAAACGATATTTCCTTAATCTTCTCCGCCCCGATAAGCTTGCGGGCAACTTTCACCGTTGCTGTGCCCCAAGTGGCAGCTTCATGTTTTCAGGATCGGCGGGCGCCACCCTTGCGGCGTAGGCCTCGTCAGTCCCAATCCTCTCAACCGGTACGCCGGTTCAGACCCAGTGACTCCGACCACGCGTAACGATGGCCGGTCAATAGGAGTGTGTCATGTCTGATGTACGTCATTCGCGAGTGATTATTCTCGGCTCCGGCCCTGCCGGTTACAGCGCTGCAGTCTATGCCGCGCGCGCCAACCTCAAGCCGTTGCTGATCACCGGGATGCAGGCGGGTGGTCAGTTGACCACCACCACCGAAGTCGACAACTGGCCGGGCGACCCCCATGGCCTGACCGGCCCTGCATTGATGGAGCGTATGCGCGAACACGCCGAGCGTTTCGAGACCGAGATTGTGTTTGATCACATCAATGCAGTGGATCTGGCGGGCAAGCCGTTCAGCCTGAAAGGCGACAACGCCACTTACACCTGCGACGCGCTGATCATCGCCACTGGCGCCAGCGCCCGTTACCTGGGTCTGCCGTCCGAAGAAGCGTTCATGGGCAAGGGTGTTTCGGCCTGTGCGACCTGCGACGGTTTCTTCTATCGCAACAAGCCGGTCGCAGTGATCGGCGGCGGCAACACCGCTGTCGAGGAAGCGCTGTATCTGGCCAACATCGCCAGCAAGGTCACCCTGGTTCACCGCCGCGATACCTTCCGCGCCGAGAAGATCCTGATCGACAAGCTGCATGCGCGTGTTGCCGAGGGCAAGATCGAGCTCAAACTCAACGCGACCCTGGACGAAGTCCTGGGCGACAACATGGGCGTGACCGGGGCGCGCTTGAAGAACAACGACGGCAGCTATTCCGAAGTGACCGTCGACGGCGTTTTCATCGCCATCGGCCACACGCCGAATACCAGCCTGTTTGACGGTCAGTTGGCGTTGAAAGACGGTTACATGGTCGTTCAAGGCGGTCGCGAAGGTAATGCGACGGCCACCAGTGTTGACGGTGTTTTCGCCGCCGGCGACGTGGCGGATCACGTCTACCGTCAGGCCATCACCTCGGCTGGCGCTGGCTGCATGGCTGCACTCGACGTCGAGCGCTACCTGGACGGTCTGGCGAACGTTTCGTTCTGACCTGATCTCCAGCTGCATAAAAACCGGCTCACTGAGCCGGTTTTTTTATGTCTGGCAAACGCCCGCTCATCAAACCTGAAAACGCCGCAGACGTTACTGCCGGCACACGAAATGTGGGAGCGAGCTTGCTCGCGAATAGGCCCTGCCATTCGCTGAAACTTCAACGACCGACATACCGCCTTCGTGAGCAAGCTCACTCCCACACGATCGTGTTTACTGCGCGAAGCCAGTGTCTTGAGGCCGGGAATCTCCTGCAGACTCAAACGCGGGTTCAGGCCTTGGGCTTGAGCGGCTCGGCGGAAAACTTCACGCTGGCCAGACCGTTCGCGATCAGCGCCCGAATGTTGCCGTGGTCAGAGCCTTCCGGCGTCTCCAGCACTGAGCGGTAGTGCTCGCCAAAAGCCAGCAGCGCTTCTTCGTCGCTCAGGCCTTCCAGCAGCGCCAGGCCGAGGGTCTTGCACGAACCTTCGTTCTGGCCAGCGGCGTTTTCCACCGGGCCGTTGCTGAACGCCTGAGGCTGATAGTCGTAGTGTGCGGCGATGAAGGCCAGCGTGTCGGCGAACAGATGATTGCCGCTGGCGAGGCTGGCGCGCAGGGCGCTCAGGTCAGTCATGCTTGGGTTCCTTGGCAAACGCGGCTTGCTGCTCGGCGCTGGCTTCTTTCTGGTACGTGGATTTCCACTCGCTGTACGGCATGCCGTAAACCACTTCGCGGGCGTCATCGAGGGTGATGTCGATGTGCTTCTCGTCGGCCTCGGCCTTGTACCACTTGGACAGACAGTTGCGACAGAAACCGGCGAGGTTCATCAGGTCGATGTTCTGCACGTCCTTGCGGCTGTCCAGGTGCGCAACCAGACGGCGGAAAGCGGCGGCTTCGAGTTCAAGACGTTGTTGCTCGGTCATGGTGTGCTCTGTCGGTATTAAAGATGGGCGGATGATAAGAGTGGCGGCCAGGCCGGGCAAGCATGCGTCTGCAACGGCAAGCCCAGTGGATCAGCGTGCCGCCGCCAAAGTGATCGACACCGATTCGGCGAAACGCAGCGCGTGGGGTTTGTCGACTTCGACTTCGGCGTATTGCACCGCTTCATGGGTCATCACCAGGTCGAGCACTTCCTGCGTCAGGCGCTCGAGCAGGGCAAAGCGGTTGCTTTCCACGTGCTGGATGATCGCCTTGGTGATGGTCCGGTAGTTCAGCGCGTGATCGATGTCGTTATCGCGCACCGCTTCCTGTGCCGCGTACAGGATCGTCAGGTTGATCAGCACGTCCTGCTTGTTGAGGATTTCGGCTTCGTTGATGCCGATAAACGTACGCAGGCACAGGTCTTTGACCCTGATGCGTGCGGTACCGGGTTCGAGTCTTGCCATGGACTACTTGCTCCGTCCGATCAATTGCAGAAATTCAATGCGGGTCGTGGTCGACTCGCGGAAGGCGCCGAGCATCACCGAGGTGTTCATGGTCGAGTTCTGCTTTTCAACGCCGCGCATCATCATGCACATGTGCTGAGCCTCGATCACCACGGCCACGCCTGCGGCCTTGGTCACGTCCTGAATCGCATCGGCGATCTGCCGCGTGAGGTTTTCCTGAATCTGCAGGCGCCGCGCGTACATGTCGACGATGCGTGCGATTTTCGACAGGCCAAGGACTTTCCCGGTGGGGATATACGCGACATGGGCCTTGCCAATGAAGGGCAGCAGGTGATGCTCGCACAGCGAGTACAGCTCGATGTCCTTGACGATCACCATCTCGTCGCTCTCGGACGCAAACAGCGCGCCGTTGACGATCTCTTCCAGCGTCTGCTCGTAGCCATGACACAGGTATTGCATTGCCTTGGCGGCGCGCTTGGGCGTATCCAGCAGGCCTTCGCGTTCAGGATCTTCACCCAGGCCGACGAGGATTTCACGGTAATGCTGTGGCAGTGACAGGGTCATCAATGGTTCCTCGGGGCGGCTTACTTGACGTGCCGTCCGCCGTTTACGGTCAGAGTGGTGCCGGTGACGTAGGGGTTATCCAGCAGATAGCGCAGGCTCTGGTAAATCACCTCGGCGCCGGGTTCAATCCCCAGCGCCGACTTTTCCAGTGTGCGTGCACGGTATGCCGCGTCGTCGTCGGGTTGAAACATCAGCATGGCCGGGGCGATGCCATTGACCTTGATATGAGGTGCAAACCTGGCGGCGAAGGACAGGGTCAGGTTTTCCAGGCCTGCCTTGCTGGCGCTGTAAGCGATGTGCTTGCTGCTGCCCTTGCGCGTGACGTCGTCGCTGATGTGAATAATGTCGGCCGGCTCCGAGCGCCGCAACAACTCGGCGCAGTGCAGATTGATGAGGTAGGGCGCCAGCATGTGCACACTGAACATTTGCATGAACACATCCGCTTCGTCCCCTGGCGTCTCGGCCAGCCAGTCCGACGCGTTGTGCACGATAGCCCTCAGGCTGTCGGTCTGCTCCTGGAGTCGGGCGACGAAATCCAGGATGCTCGTCTCCGAAGAAAAATCAGCTTGAAGCACCACCGCACCCAGCGCCTTTAAATGCTGCACGCCCGGCCGCTCGCTGCGGTAAGTGATAATCACAGGCTGGCCTTCCGCCAACAGACGCTCGGCGCAATACAGGCCGACACGCTGGCTGGCACCGGTGATCAATACAGGGGCGGGGAAGCGGGCCATGGTCTTCACGCATTCATCAACGGGGAGGGAGGTCTGGCGAATCGGTGCTGAATGACGAACAGTGGGTGCTCGCATTGCGCCATCGAAAACGACCGTCGGGCAAAGTTACCCCAGCGGTCGATACTTGTACAAGCACGGAAAAATGTACATGTTTTTGATAGGCGCTCCGCTGTGACATTTCATCGCGGGTGGGTGTGAGCGACCCTGATCAGCGCCCTTCGCCGGACGCTAGCGCGTGGAGGCGGGCTCGGTCGAGCCGACCGGTGCAGGCGTGTTGCTGTGCAGCCATCCCGCCAACAGATGGGTCGACAGCGGGATGAACCAGAACACCATCAATGGCGTGAGGATCAAGGTGCTGATCATGATGCGCGGGAACAGCTCCAGCTGACCGAGCAGCGGCCCCAGCGTGAAGTTGAAGATCAGCGACACCGGAAAGAATGCCAGCCAGATGGCAACGGCCTGCTTCCAGCGCGGCGGGCGCTGACCCACGGCGCCAAACCAGCCGTCGATGCCGCTCACCCGGTGCACGGAATTTTTGGCAAACAGACCACTGCCGCGCACCAGCCAGGAGCGTCGGGAGGCAGAATGCTCCCAGGCGTGCATGGTGGCTTCATCGGCGAAGCGGAAAATAATCTGGAATTCATCATCCCCGGGTGGCGGAGCGAGCACGCCTGACCCTAGATAGCCGGGGAAGTCTGTAGCGAGTTGTTCGCCTTCATGCAGCCAGGCAATCAGTTCCTGATAGCGGCCATGGGCGACGCGACGGGCAACCATCAGCGTGACGGGTGAGGTAGACATTGTGTATCTCCGATAAACAAGTGAGGTTCCCGGGTAGGGAAATCACATGACGCGGCGCCGGGGTGGTGGCGATGCGTCAGCTTCACTGGAAAAAGCAAGCAAGGATTATTCCTGAAACCTGCGATAAAGCCAGAGGTGTTTGTCGGAAGGGGAGAGCTGTCGCGAAGGATCGCCGGATCAGGCAATCCTAGAGGTGCATCGAGGGGTGAATCTTGCGGTGTTCCTGAAGAATGTACTGACGCAGGCGCTCGGTGTCTTTCTTGCTGTTCTGGCTCAATCGATACGCGGCCAGACCATGCTGGGTCAAACGTTCGAAAGTGCCGCGCAGCGCGATAGGCACATAGCCCTCCGGACTGAACCAGGCAGCGAAAGATTTTGGCGGCTTGGTCTGTTTGCGCATTTCCAGCAGGATGCCTTTGAAGGAAACCTCATGCACCCAAAGCGCGGTGGGCGAGCCCCTTTGCGTTTCCAGAGGCATCGGCTCGGGCAGTATCAGGCGCCATGGGCGGATGCGCGGGCCTTCTTCAAAGATGCTCGGAGCACCCAGCTCCAAATGCAGCGCATGAAATTCGTCCTCCACCAGATGCAGTGGGAAGGTCATTTGCTGATTATCGAATTGAGCCTGAATCGTGACTTGCTCATGAGCGGCGAGGCGAGTCAGCAGATCCTGAATCTGCACACCGCCGTTAACCACCAGACTGCTGGATTTGTCGCGCACATTCAGCGTGGGGTTGTGCTGCATGTTCTGGATAAACTCCAGCTCATCAGGCGTGAGGATGTTGTCGCGCTGCATGGTCAAGCTCGATTAACCGGTTATTGAGAAAGCAGACAGATGGTTCGCGTTTAGGTTGCGACCGTTCGTCAGTTGCCAGATGTTACCCCTTCAAGATTTCATTCTCCAGCCGAGCTTGCGCCCGTTCGGCATTTAACTCGACTCCTTTCCGTCGGGCGTATGGCCAGTGGGTCTTATGAACTGGAGTGCCAATTTGAAAGTAGTACAGAAGCACAGATAGGACAGGAAATTTCCAGCATCGTTGAAAGTCATTTGGATCAACGGCGCGCTGATCACTAGGCTTGCCGTCTGGCTTCGCAAGGTCGGCAGTTCAAGACATGCCGCCGCGCTGAGGCATAATGCCGCACAATTTTTACCGGTCACAGGATTAACCCATGAAAGTCGCGATTATTGCGGGCTCGGTATATGGCTCGGCTGAAGAGGTCGCCCGCCACGCCCAACAGATCATCAAGGATGCAGGGCACGAGGTGCTGTTCAACCCACGCGCCACCCTTGCCGATTTGCAAACCTTTGGGCCGCAGGCTCTGCTGGCAGTGACCTCGACCACGGGGATGGGCGAGCTGCCGGACAACCTTCAGCCGCTCTACCACCAAATCCGCGACGGGCTGCCTGGTGCATGGCGTGGGCTGCCCGGTGGTGTGATCGCCTTGGGCGATGCGAGTTACGGCGACACGTTTTGTGCGGGTGGCGAGTTGATGCGCGAGCTGTTTGGCGAGCTTGGGATCCGCGAGGTGCAGGAAATGCTGCGACTGGATGCCAGCGAAACCGTGACGCCGGAAAGCGACGCCGAGCCCTGGCTGGCAGCGTTCATCGGGCAGTTGAATAGCTGAGTGGCGCGCTGACGACGACCCGTCCCGGTCAGGGCATGACCCAGCCATCCCCCAACATTATTGATCACCATTCAGCGGGTATTGTGTTGATTGTGACCCGGCAGCGAGTCGTTGACACTCGATGACTGTTTCGCCCGCTATTGCCGCTGCTGACGCCTGATTAGTTAAGGACAGCGGTGGCAAAGTCGGCATCATCATTGGGAGAGCAGCATGAGTGAGTCCGTACGTTTTGAAGACAAAGTGGTAATCGTCACCGGTGCGGGCGGCGGATTGGGGCGAGCCCACGCGCTGCTGTTCGCGCAACATGGCGCGCGCGTGATCGTCAACGACCTCGGCGGTTCGGCCCATGGCGAAGGTGCCAATGCTTCAGCGGCGGATCGAGTGGTCGCGGAAATCCGTGAAGCGGGCGGCGAGGCGGTTGCCAATCATGATTCGGTCACCGACGGCGACAAGATCGTCCAGAACGCCCTCGATGCCTTCGGCCGCGTCGACGTTGTGGTTAACAACGCCGGCATCCTGCGCGACAAAAGCTTCGCCAAAATGGAGGACGCCGACTGGGATCTGGTTTACCGCGTGCATGTTGAAGGGGCCTACAAAGTCACCCGCGCGGCCTGGCCCCACCTGCGGGACCAGAATTACGGCCGCATCATTTTCACCTCGTCCACTTCCGGCATTTACGGCAACTTCGGTCAGGCCAACTACGGCATGGCCAAGCTCGGCCTGTACGGGCTGACGCGCACGCTCGCGGTCGAAGGGCGCAAAAACAATATCCTGGTCAACGCCATCGCGCCCACCGGTGGCACGCGCATGACCGAAGGCTTGATCCCGGCCAGTGTGTTCGATCTGCTCAAGCCCGAGTTGGTCAGCCCGCTGGTGGTGTACTTGGGCAGCGAGCAATGCCAGGACAGCGCCGGCCTGTATGAAGTAGGCGGCGGCTGGATTGGCAAAGTCCGTTGGGAGCGCAGCCTGGGCGCCGGCTTCGACCCACATGCAGGCTTTTCACCGGAAGACGTCGCGTCGCAGTGGCAAACGATCAGTGACTTCAGCGATGCGGTGCATCCGGCTGACAACGTCGAAGCGCTCAAGGAAATGATGGCCAATCTGCAGAAATTTTCCTGATCGTTGTTTTATCAATAGTCGGCTAGTTCGGCGATCGAACTGGCCGTTTTTGTAGGAAGTTTATTTGCCGCGATGTAGGAACGGTCTCTGAATGAGGCAATGATTCCGTCTTCACTTTTTCAGCCTAAACCCCGCCCCGAGTCGCCCGACATGCCTGAGGATCAACCGATTTTCAGGAGGTTTTATGATTGGCAATCTGAGTAAGGTGCAGGAGCGGCTGAGGGTCTACAGCGCTGTCCCGGACAAGCAATTTAACGTGCGCTCCGGCCTTAATCCTCAAGAGGAGGCGGTAAAGCAGAAGGTGCGTCAGTACTGGGCGGACAAGAGCATTCCTGATGTTAAAAAGCTGGAGGGCTTGAACATCAACCTGGCTGGATTTGATCCGCGTAAGACCAGTAACAGGCAACTGATGGAAATCGGCGTTCTACTGGCCGAGCAAGGAATTATCGATGGAGACCTTATTGGCTCTATGTCTAGCATCAATGTCAAGTTCGATGCGCTAGGAAACGAGATTAATATGGATGAGGAGGTCAATGCGTATGAGTTCTTCACCCAGCAATTCGATCGACTGCAGGACTCTATCAAGCAAGGCAATGAAATGGCGAAGGGCGCCGTGGTGGATCTGAACACCGCCGTTTCTGTGCTGATGGCACTGGAGGAACATGCAAAGCGTCCACGCGAGCGCTCATTGGTGAATATTCGTGCCTGAGGTATATGAATGCGCAGCCAGGGGCACAACCGATGTGCCCTCGGCCTTTAGCTGTTACATGGGGACGACGTAACTCCCTGAGTAACGGGTTGGCGCAGGACTTTGTACGTTATCGAGTACCAGTCGGAATGTTTAAACAGAACATTGCGTAGGAATGTCGCTAGAAACGCTGTGGGATCTTTCTGAGCTTTGTTTTTGAGAAGAAGGACGGACCATCGCAAGCATGAAAGGCATCCGGAAAGTGTCCTGAGTCCAAAGCAAAAAAAAAGCCGCTGCAATCGCAGCGGCCAAATAAGACGTTGAATCCAGGAGCTTCAAAACACAACGTCGGTGACGACGGTCGAGCGCATCCTCAAGCCATTCAAGGGCCAGTGGGCTGCTCAGAGGCCGCGAAGGTTAAGGGGTTTGTTGAAACCGAAACAGCGTGCTTTGTGACAAGCAGTTTTACAGCCACAGCAACAGTAGGACCTCACAACGGGGCCGCAGGAAACGCTCTTTGTTCCTGCTTCATAGGTCGGCTGGTCTCGCCCATCGCTGTCAATAGTTATGCCATCGGTCTGCGACTCAGCGGTTCAGATGGCGGCTCATTCGGACTGCCCACTCGTTAATTCTCGATGAGTACTGGGCTGTGGACGAGCAGACTCTCACCCGAATCCCCTGCGAAAGCGACTGCCAAAAACGTCGATATCATGCCGCTGGTTCCCGATGGCCCCGATGCCGCCGTCTATCTGTTCAGTCCCTCTGGCGGGGTGGAGGAGTTCGCGACGCTTGATGCGATACCGTCGACGTAATCACTGGTGTAAGCCTCGCCCGGGGCCATTATGCGGGTTATTTCCCACAAACCACGTCGGCCCAACATTGCGAGCCAAGCAATATGTACCGCTCAGAGGGATGAGCAATCGTCTGAAATACAGCTCCCGAACACCTCACGTTTTACCCATTGGCCGGATGCCGGTGGGCGTGACTGTTCTTTATCGGAGCTATATCCGTGAATGATCTATCTGCTGCAATTCACTCCAATGTCCAAGGTGCTGGTCAGCAGCACGCCACCACTCATCACCTTCTCGCCTTTACGACGGCGTGCACTCAATGTGCCTCGGTACTGGACAACCTCCCTTCGCTTGGGGACGTCGCTTTTGATCGCCTCTCAAGCTTCCTGCGCGGGCATGTATCCCTATGGAACCCGAACATTATTTTTCTGAACACCGCGTCCGAGTCGGGGACGGTGCAAAGATCGTGTTCGCTTACTGATGCCCTGATCCAGGCCATGACGTTGGGGAAAAGCGCTTTCGATCAAGATCTTCAGGCCCTGTATTACCGCCACGACAGCATCGAGGCGCAGCACCTGGTGGCAGAAAAAGATTTCGCCACAATCAAAAGTATTTTTGGCCAGGTCCTGGCGACGTTTCCTGGGGCTTACCACGCGGCGCTCGCCTGGGAATGGGACAGCCATGAGCAGTTCTCCGCTGGCGGGAAAAGGGCAGCGCGCCATGAAATCGTCAGTGGTCATCATCATTCGGCACTCAAGCACGATGTTGAGTTTCAGTTCATTGAGCAGCGACTGAACGGCGATGAGAAAAAACGCCTCCTGGATGTATTGAGTCACACTCCCACTGGCGGGCTTTTCAAAATATCACTGCGTCTTCCGGGTGGAACGAAAGCACCGCTGCTCTCGGTCTTCGCGGTTGCTCAGGATGAAAATGCGGCCGATGCGCGTCATGCCTCGGCCCCTTGTTACCTCGTCATGGCCGCAGGCGGGGTTGAACGGTATGAATCCTTTTCCGAACTCAACAACCAGCTGGCTCGGCGACTGTCCGTGCCTGCGGGTGAGGGGCCGTTGCTGAAAAACCTGTATTTGTCGGATCTTGCAGGATTGCCTGAAAATAACGTTGTCGGCGTTGACGATCTTGAATACGAGTCCTGTGTCGAGCCGATGCTGCACTGTCATGTACAGGGACTTCGCAACAAGCAGGCAAAAGACTTCGAGTTTCTGGTGCAACAGGCCGGAGCGAACAGTGACGGTTATCACGCCTTTTTGAACAAGGTCAGTGAAGTACAGGTGTGTGCTCATGTCGACGAAGCGATGGGGTATCGATTCAAGAGTCTTTCGGTGCGTGCCCAAGACCTCACTCAGCCGCAATGGCTGAAATACGCAGCCCCCGAAAAGCGCGAGCACTATGCGAAGCTCAAAAGCCAGTACAGCGAGCGCAAGGAAGCCGTCGATGCGATGCTTGAGGGACTGGAATCGCTGGAAGTATTTGCGCGTTATGAGATTGATCGCTATGTGCGCAGGCACCTGGGCTATTCGGTCGATCCGCAGCAAATAACGATCAGCGTACCGGATGAGTTCGACGTCCGGGGCGGCACTTTTTCGGTGAACCACCGCAAGTCGTTGCTCGAGTTCGCGATGCTCGGCCTGCCGGTAGTTTCAGGTAGGGGCCAGGTGATCATCCCTGCTGCGTACTCAAATCCTGCGTTTACGTTCGGGTTTGTGAAGACAATGCTTGATGAGCTGGATGTGCAGCGTCGTTACCGCCAGCAGCTCAGGGCGCGGCTTTCCCAGGAGGAGACCCTGCGAGCTCTGACCCACAGGCGAGATGCCGCATTGGCACTAAGCGCCTGGGCGGCTTCGCTTCAAGGCCATCTGGTGGACGACCGAAGCCAGGACCTCATCCATCTGGTGCGAGCGGACATTATTCAAGACGGTGCGGTGATGACGCTGGGCAGCCTGAAACTGGCGGTCAATGGCGTGCGCTTCAAAGACCTGTTGGTGTTCCGTAAACAGGATGCGGCAGGCGAGGACCATTACGTTCTTTACGCACCTGGTGCGCCGGGCGGCCAGGATATGTTCGGGTTCAACTCATGGCGCCAGCTGTCCTTTGAAGTCGGTAGCTGGCTGGCGAGCGACGCAGGCGGCAACTATGTGCTGGACCAGACCGCCTTGACCGCC
This sequence comes from Pseudomonas sp. PS02290, assembly GCF_029960075.1. NCBI lineage: Bacteria > Pseudomonadati > Pseudomonadota > Gammaproteobacteria > Pseudomonadales > Pseudomonadaceae > Pseudomonas > Pseudomonas sp. PS02290. The sequence continues at coordinate 11,756 of NZ_JASCOY010000053.1, read as the reverse complement.
GAGGCGGACCACTCCGACTTTTTAGCCAAAGTACGTCGCCAAGGTACGTTGTGGAGTGAGTCCAGTGTCGTGTTCGACGAGCTGGGCGGGAACAACTTCGAAGAGCGCCTTTCAGATGCAGTTCGTCAGAAGGTCGAGAGGGTGCTGACGCAGGATGATGCCGACCTGTTGGGGTTCACCATGGAAACTGCGTATGCGAACCGTGGCGCCCTTGCGTTGCTTGAGCATCGGGTCAGCGAACTCAACAAGGCTTTCGTACACACAACCCAGGCGATGGAGTCTTTCGAGCAGTTTGCGAGGCGCGAAGGCAGCAAGCTGCTCAATGATTACTTGATTAGCCAGGGCATCGACGAGCGCGTCGATACCGATACGATCTTCGTGGATCTGGAGAGTGCTGCTTACGTCGAGAGTCCGGACTTCAGTGCATACACGCGCTTGAGGTCCTTGACCAGTCTGTTCATGGAAGGTTTTTCCGATGAGTACGCGTTCACTCCTGCGGCACCGATGTACTCCTCGGTGGGGCAGGACCTCAGGGCACTGCCGTTGTACTTCGTCCAAAGAGTAGACAAGTCGCTGCGGGATGCGGCGTTGGGTGAGCGTTACATTCAGTGGATCCGGAAAGAATTCCTGAACACCTCCCACGAGCGCTACCCATACCGCAGAGCACTATTCGGCAGGCGGTTGCAGTTTGATATGCAGTCAGCAGCGATGCGGGAATTTTTGAAAGGCAATTTATCCACTGCCCAATATCAATGGTTAGTTCACTTGATTGTTTCGCTGGATAAACAGGCGCTCGCCAAAAACGAGGGGCTTCGACAACGCAGCAAGCGCAGCAGCGCATCCATGTTTCGCTTCGCTGGCCACATCGTTCAAGGCGTTTATATGCTCCGGGATTTCAGCTCCTCGGATGACGACTTCAATCTGTTATATACGCCTGATGCTCCCGATGGCGTCAGTTTCCGGAGGTTGACCGACTACCTGGAACTCATGCGCTCACCAGACATGCGTCGCTATTACTACCTTCGAGTTTCGTATAAAGGGCAGCCCAGTGTAGGGTCTCGTTTCGATGCCATGGACCGCAACATCCCGGAGCAATGGGTCCGCATCGAAAATAGAGAACACCAGAATACCGATCGAGTCACGGATATCCATGATCTTTACGACGAACAAGTCAGCCGCATCATTGCAGATGTCGATGCCCAGATTACAAGCAAGGCGGAACGCTGGGCCGAAAAGATATATTCGGTTGTAAGAACACTCGGCTCCGCGCTGCTGGCGCCCTTTCCCGGCGCAGCGCTTGCATGGACGGCGCTTCATATGGCCATTGATGTACAACGAGGCTTGCTCGCCTATCACGACGGAGATCGTGCAACAGCCTCATGGTTTTTTGGATCCGCTGTCTTTGAATTAATAAGTGTAGGCGGCGGCGTCAAGGATCTTGTTACCCATGATCAGGGACTGGGTGCGAAAGTTGGTCAGTGGGCGTTAAAAAAACTGGCAGCCCAGACCGCTTAATGGACTGCGCGCCCGCTGGGTAGAGACTGCAAACGTTGAGTGAGCCGCACCCGTTGGACCGGGTCCTCACTCAACATCAACGCATGCTCCAGGTCGAAACGCTCGGCCTGCGGGCACTCCAGATGCTGGTACAGGGTGGCACGAGCGAGGTAATCGCTGGTGTTGGCCTGGCCCAGCTCCATCACGCGGGTCGCGTCCTTGAGTGCAGCGAGCAAATCATCGTTTAGCTGATGCAGATAGCGCAGGTTTCGCGACAGGCGCTGAAGCATTGCCGCAGGCGTCGCTTTTAGCATGTGCTCGGCCTTGAGCTGCATGTCTGCGCCGAACTGGCGCAGTAACAATTCCCGGCAGTCTTTAGGATAAAGCCTGCGCCCGCCGTAAGGGTCCAGCGTATGGTCGGCACCGGGCACACGCAGCAGAAAGTGACCGGGGAAGTTAACACCCTCGAGCGGGATTTCCAGCCGTTTGGCTATTTCCAGCGCAATCAACGCCAACCCCAGCGGTTGACCGCGACGACGTTCAAGCACTTTGTGAATCAGGGCAGCCTGCGGCTTGGGCTGGGCAGCATCGTCCTGCTGAAATCCCAGCGTCGCCAGTTGCCGCAGCAATGGCTGGGCAAGCTCCGCAGCCGGCAATAAAGGAAGGGCTGCGCTGACACTGCGTTCCAGCGCGGTGAGCTGGTCGCGGATAACCTGGAAATCAACCTGGCCGTCGTGCTCCGTGGCGATCCACGCAGCGGCTTCGAACGTGGACGGCGGATTGCGTCCAAGACAGGCAATGCATTGCTGGCGCGGATTCATCGACTTCTCCGGCAGGATAAGACGGCTAAGAAGAGTTAACGGATGGCTCTGTTTTATCCCTGGCTGCCGCCTTCGTCCAGCATTGATTCATCGGGCACGTTGAATGGCAGTCCGTCGTCCGGATCCCCACGGGTCGGCCTTCTTTTTTTCAACCAGCGCCTATACTCGCCAGTACGAAAAAGGGGAGCAGTGCCCATGTTCGCTCTCATGCAAAGCTCACGCGTGCAATCACTGCACATGATGGTTGAACCCCTCACCGGCCTGAAGGCGGTGATTGCGATCCACAGCAGCCGCAAAGGCCCGGCGATGGGGGGCTGTCGCTACCTCTCCTATCCAAACGAAGAGAGCGCCATCGAGGATGCCATTCAGCTGGCAAGGAACATGAGTTACAAAGCCGTGCTTGCCGGGTTGTCATTGGGTGGGGGAACGGCGGTGATCATGCGTCCGGCCCATGTGCCTGATCGAGCTACCTTATTCGAGGCGTTCGGGCGATTCGTGCAGACCCTCGACGGCCGTTACGTCACGGCCATGGACAGCGGCACTTCCAGGGAGGACATGGACTGCATTGCCCAATTCACCCCGCACGTCACCAGCACCACGGCAGTCGGCGATCCGTCTGCGCACATCGCGCTAGGGTTGTACGCCGGGATTCGGACCACGGCCATGGCAAGACTGGGCAGCGATAATTTGGAAGGTTTGCGCGTGGCGATTCAGGGGTTGGGGCATGTGGGTTACGCGCTTGCCGAGCAACTGCATGCCGCGGGCGCTGAGCTGTTGGTAGCTGATCTGGACAGCGGGAAGGTGCAGCTCGCCATGGAGCAATTGGGCGCCAAGCCGATTGCCAGCGAAGCACTCCTCAGTACGCCTTGCGACATTCTTGCGCCGTGCGGGCTGGGCGGCGTACTCAACAGCCACAGTGTGACCAAGTTGCGTTGCGCTGCAGTGGCGGGCGGCGCCAATAACCAGCTGAGCTGCGCCGCCATTGCCGACCAACTGGAAGCGCGCGGCATTCTGTATGCCCCGGATTACGTGATCAATTCCGGCGGTTTGATCTATGTCGCGCTGCAGCATCAGGGGCAAAGCCCCGGCACCATCACTGCGCATCTGTCTCAGATCGGCACGCGGCTGACCGAAGTGTTTGCCCATGCGCAAGCTGAAAAGCGCTCACCCGCGCGCGTCGCAGATGAGCTGGCAGAGCGGCTGTTGGACATGGACTGAATCGCTTTCGTTGCGAAGCTGCATCCGGCCTCCTGGAGCTGAGGTTGCGCGCCTGATTACTCTGCCTGCTCCGCCGCGGGTGCCAGCTCGTTGAGTGCCAGGGCATTGCTCTTGAACGCGGCAGCGAAGACGGCGCGGTTCTTTGCCATGAAAATACTGGCGTCTTCGGCGTGTTTTTCGGAGAGGCCGGCGACGTTCTTCATCAGCACATCGGTGAGCAGTTCGGCCAGTTCCAGCATCTGATCATGGGCATCGGCGAGTTTGCGGTCCACGAACGTAGTCTCCAAATCACGGGTACTGCGGTAAAGGGTTTCAACAGCCATTGTTGGCCTCGTCGTCATTTCCAGAGTTGTAAGGGATCAGCCCGGGCGCTCAACGCTTCGGCCGACGGATGATGCAAAGACAGCGTACTCCGTCTTTTTACTGTGTATTTATACAGTGCGCAGCATAGGTGAATCGCCGCAGCTTGGGTAGGGGGTGCGCGCTCACTTTTTTCGCCATGCGCGGCCTTGCGACATCTGGTCACGTTCTCAACCTTAGCCGATGGCCCTATTAATGCTTGCTCTCGGACATCCCGCACGCGCAAACCGTCATGCGCGCGCAGCATCATCCGGTCCGGGTCACTCAAGGAAGTACATCGTGAACATCAATGCGGCCTTAGGCCTGCGTCGACAGATCCACCGCTGCGCTGAATCGCAGCGCTCGTTATGAACAGTTTTGGTTGGGTCAGGGGAGGTGAGGGATGGGTGGTGTGAAATGGGCAGATCGGATGCGGGCCAAGCTGCATGGCGGCGCCAACAGCCTGGGCAATTTGGCCGTTGAGGCGTTTCACTATCTGGCGCTGTTCGGCATTGGCGCGGTGACCGCTTACGCCGCGATTAAAGCCTTCATCGGCATGCTCGGGCAGGAGTACATCGCCGTAGATGATATTTTGCTGTTGTTCATCTACCTCGAATTGGGCGCGATGGTCGGGATTTATTTCAAGACCAACCACATGCCCCTGCGGTTCTTGCTGTACATCGGGGTGACCGCTTTGATTCGCTTGCTGATCAGCGACGTGTCACATCACAAAGCGCCTGATCTGGGGATTATCTACGTCTGTGGCGGGGTGCTGTTGCTGGCGTTCTCGATTCTGGTCGTCAGGTATTCCTCGTCGAGGTATCCGTCGGTGCAGGAGAAGGTGGAGTAGGGATGGGATGAGTCCTTATTGTTTAGGACTCATCTACCGTTTGCCCGGCATAGGTCTTGGCTTTTGGTATGTATGCGTTTAGCGGCCAACGCCGAGGACTGTGGACAGGGGCGTGGCGACGGCGTTTCCCATCCATACGCATTACCAGACGGGCTGGGATTACTTCCTGGCCTTTTTCATGATTTCTTCAATCATCTTGAGCGTATCCGAGCCGCGACCTTCGATAAGTTCGACATAAAAATTGCTGTAAGCTTCAGAAAGATCGCGATATTTTCGGAGGTTTGATTCATCCATAATTCGATGGCCTGGTATGTCTCGTGCTTCGACTTCGCTAGTGATCTCACCTCGTTCGGCGGCCGATATTAAATGCTCCATGTGTTGGTACAAAGCGAGTGCTGCCGGTTCTTTTGCTTTATGCAGTTCCAGTTGGTTTCGCAACTCGATAGCGGCTTTTCTTAACGCTTGAATATCCATACTCGCTCCCGATTACCCATTTCGCCAATGCTTTGCTGCAGGCTACTTTAGCTGATCAGGCACAACCTAATGCTCCCTCCCTCCTGTTCTCGTGGTATCGCCCAAATGCTGCGTTTGATGCGGTCTTGTTTACGAAAAATCCAGCGCGTCCTGATGAGCACCGCTTGCGATTAACAAACAGTTCTGCGGTAACCTATCCACTAGCAGACCCATAAAAAATGCCCCGTCTCAGCGGGGCATTTTTGCGTGCGGCAGTTCGTTAATTCACCCACACCCCAACATGGTAATGCCAGCCATCGCCTCGACTTTCCCAGTACGGATGTTGATAGCGATAGCCCGGCCGTACCGCTTCCCAGTGGCCGTGCTCGGCGACGTAGCGGTTGCCGTTCCAGCGCCAGTAGCCGCGGGACCAGATGTAGCCCGGGCGCGGGGCCGGTTCTTCTTCGATGACGCGCACGGGCGGCGCTTGCGGGGCGACGACTTCGACATACTCGGCGCGGGGCGCGGGTCGGTCGACGACTCGCCGCTCGTGTACCACTCTTTCTTCCACGCACCCGGTCGCCAGGGCCAGCGCGCCAATCAGCGCTATGTATCGTAGAGACATATCGTCACCTCAGACTTGTCCAGACTCTGCTGCTCGCCGTTCAGTTGTGTAACGGGGCAGCCGGCTTGCTACAGGTTTGTTGTAACAGTTGCTTTCTGTCTGGGGGCTGAATCGGCGGGACTTAGAGGGGAATCGGCGATCATTGGCGGATGGCAGGGCGCATCAACAATGATGCCCAGAAGAGGCTGCGCTGGAGAGGTGACAGAGATCACCTCACTCCATGCGCATCGAACAATCAGATGCCGGCAGTCAGCTGCGGACGGCCAAGGAAGCTGGTTCGGGTGGGCGGCGGCGAGAGTTGCTTGAGGTCGCCGTCGGTCATGGCTGCCAGGATCTTGATGGCGCTGTGGCCCTGTTCGATGGCGATACCGAACTGGATGCTCTCGATCAAACGACGCAGACGCTTGGGCGAGTTGCGTTGCTCCGCGCTGAGCAGGCGTTTGGCGACCACACCTGACTCATTCGACAACGTCAGCATGATGGTGCCGTCGAGACCCTGAATACTCAGGTTGACCCGGTAGTCGGGGTGGAAGGCGTCAGTGATCAGTTGAAAAGGGTTATCCATGGCCTGTTACCTGTTAACGATCTGCATAAGTTGACTGGGGGTGAATCCTTTTAGTTCTCGAAGCCGATCAACGGTTAATGATTCCTGCCTTGGCCGCTCTCGCTGAAGTCGCGGTGATATCCATCAGTGGTCCGTTGAAACGTCGTCTCATTGAGCGAGTCACTGCGCGCGGAGCTATTAAGCATGCGGCGTGCAGGTGAGGTGTAAGCTCGACGATACAAAGCCTGCAGGGTTTGGGCCACAAGGGACGAATGGTGTAAATGCTTTCAACAGGTGGACCGCGGGCCGCTGAATCGAGAAGCAAGTCATGGTTTCAGCCTCCGCCTTGTACTGGCTAACTGCTTGGATAATTCCCACTCGGCACCATTTGCGCGCCTCATGCGTTCTTTGTGTGCGAAAGGTTGGCCAGTGAAGTCGCCGCGTGTTTAGCGCAGCTCACAAGGCGAACGTTCGGCGCTTAACGAACGCGCAAAAAGAAGGGGCGGGCCCTTTCCAGGCCCGCCCCTCCATCAGCAGTTTAGTGTTTCAAGGCTGCTGCATCAGCCGTGCAATGCTTCATCCTTCTCGAGAAATTCTTCTTCGAGCAACGCGTCAGCACTGACCGGCTCGTCATCCAGATCGCTTTCGATCACCGGCGCCGCGCCGCGTTTGTTGCCGCGCAGTTTTCCGAAAAGATGTTCCAGGGCGTGGTCCAGTTTGACCGCTGCGCCATCCACGGCCTGATCAATCGAATCGGCCTTGTGGGTCACTGAAATGGGTTGGTGTCCTTTTGGCCGGGCTTCCATCTGGCAACGGATGTCGTGGGGGCCGGGCTTATCGCCGTTTTCGTCGTTGATGTGGACCTCAACGCGGGTCAGATCCTCTTCGTATCGTTCGAGCGTAGTTTCAACCGTGGTTCGTACCCACTCCTCCAGACGGACGCTGTTTTCGATGTGGTTATCGCTGTTGACCTGGATTTGCATAGTTCTTCCCTTACTTTGGCTTGCTCGGGAGAGTCTGGACGAGGTGTTTTTCGTCTGCCCTCATTCACAGTGTTGGCGCCGATCCACGAACAATTCAACCCCTTGGAACCGAGAATATATTTCGCGGACGCGGGAACTCGACCGGCAAGTCCATTTTTACTGGGCTACGCCTTTTCAGGGTCTGGTTTCAGGCGCTGCAGATTTGTTGCGAGATTCGTCGGACATCTTTTGCGCATGAGAATATTTATCATTAATATCGCGCCTCGCATCCTCCCACCCAGTACCTGACCATGATTGATCAGCCTCCGTCCTTGAACTCAGCGTGTCAGGACCTCGACCACGAGGCCCCACAGGCTGCACGCGCGCGTTTTCTGGAGGTGTTTCTGTCCCAGCGCCCGCAAATGGAGGCGCTGGTCAGCCGAAGGGTGGGTTGCCGGGCAACGGCGGCGGACCTGGTGCAGGACCTGTTTCTCAGGTTCTGGCGGCGTCCGCTGGTGCAGGTCGAGGAACTCAACACCTACCTGATGCGCTGCGCTGGCAATATCGCCATTGATCATCTGCGCAATGAAAGCACTCGCGCCCGGCTTAACGACGAATTGCTGCCTGACGCGCATCGGCCCGAGGCTGACGAACCCCAGGCGGCGCTGGAGGCGAGCAATGATCTGCGCCACATCGAAGCGGCGTTGCGCGGATTGCCGGAGAAAACCCGGCAGATCTTCCTGCTCAACCGTATCCATGGGCGCAAGTACGCCGAGATCGCCAAGGCCATGGGCCTTTCGCAGAGTGCCGTGGAGAAACACATGATGCGCGCCTTGCAGGCCTGCAAGGCGAGCGTTAATGAGGACGCCGCGCGGGTTGTGCCCCTTGGGGGGAAATCCGGGGGCATACGTCGATGAACGCCGTTTCAGATCAAAATGCCGATCCGCACACCATGGCGCTGAGCTGGCTCAGTGTGTTGCATAACCAACCGACGGTCGCCGATCAGGCGTGTTTTAGCCGCTGGCTGCACGCCGACCCCGCCCATGCCGAGGCGTACGCTCAAGCCCAGGTGCTGTGGGAACTCAGTGAAGAGCCTGCCGCCACCCTGGCCGACGAAGACGCCGCCGCGCTCGACGCATTGCTGCGGAAGATGGACGCGCCCACTCCGCGTAGCCTGCCGCGCTGGGGGGCGGCGCTGGCGATGGCGGCGTGTCTGGTGCTGATGGTGAGCGTCGGGATGGGCTGGAATCCGCAGCGCTGGGCAGAGGATCTGAGCGCCGATTATGTGTCCGCACCGGGGCAGGTCCGGACCGTGGCACTGGCCGACGGCTCGCAGGTGACGATGGACGCTGACAGCGCGATCGCCGTGCATTTCGATGCGCGTGAGCGGCACGTCGAATTGCGCCGTGGCGCCGCATTCTTTCAAGTCACCCACACCGGCGAGCCGTTTGTGGTCGATGGCGGACGCGGGGAAATCCGGGTGTTGGGCACGCAGTTCGAAGTACGGTTGCAGCCCGTCGGGGTGCAAGTCACCGTGCTTTCGGGACGCGTTGGCGTAAAGGCGGCCTCCGATGCGCCGCAGCAGATCCTGACGGCCGGTCAGCGGGCCAGTTATGACAGTGAGCGCACCGGCGATCCGCAGCCTGTCGACAGCGAAAGCCAGTTGGCCTGGCGTCAGGGCTGGCTCAATTACGCCCGCACGCCGCTCGCCGATGTCATCAGCGACCTGAACCGCTATTACCCGGGGCGAATCATGTTGCTCAACGATCAGCTGGCCGCGAAGACCGTCAGCGGCAGCTTTCCCAGCCGCGATCCGAAAGCCGTGCTGGCGGCGTTGAAATCCGTCGTGGGTTTTGAACAGTACGAAGCGCTCGGGCGGGTCATTGTGATCCGTTGATCGCACGCGAGCTGTCGAGGTGTATCGCATTCAAACGGGGTTTAACGATGTGAAAAGTTGGTGTGGCGTTTCGGTAGTAGCGGTCTGGAGCGCATGCGTGCAGGCAGCCGTGCCGGCCTACGACTTTTCGATCCCGGCCAAACCGCTGCCCCAAGCGCTCAGGGATTTCAGTCGGGTGACCGGGCAGGGCGTAATTTACACCCAGGATGCCCCCTACGCGGTCGATGCCCCCGCGTTGATTGGCTCGTTCAGTGCGGAACAGGCGTTAGGCGTGCTGTTGAGCACGTCCGGCCTCACCTTCCGCCGTGCCACCGACGACACCTTCACGCTGCAATCCCGGCCCGCTGAGGGCGCGGTCACCCTTGGCGCAACGCAGATCGATTCCACTCCCAGCGGTGCTTACAGCTATCAGCCGCCTGCTGTGACATCGGTGATGCGCAGCGCAACCCCGCGACTGGAAAACCCCCAGGCGGTGAGCGTCGTTCCGGCGCAGGTGTTGAGCGATCAGGCGCCGCGCAACCTCGATGACGCGCTGGCAAACGTAAGCGGCGTGACCCAGGGCAATACCCTCGGCAGCACCCAGGACACGCTGATGAAGCGCGGTTTCGGCGACAATCGCGACGGTTCGATCATGCGCGACGGCATGCCGGTGGTGCAGGGCCGCAACCTGAATGCCACGGCCGAGCGCGTCGAAGTTCTCAAGGGGCCGGCATCGCTGTTGTATGGGATTCAGGACCCGGGCGGGGTCATCAATGTGGTCAGCAAGCGCCCGCAGTTGCAGTCGGCCAACGCCCTCACGGTTCGGGGTTCGAGCTACGGCACAGGCAAAAACGGCAGCGGCGGAACACTTGATAGCACCGGCGCCATTGATGGCGCTGAAGGGGCGTCAACCGGTCTGGCGTATCGCCTGATCGTTGACCACGAAGACGAAGATTACTGGCGCAATTACGGCGTGCACCGTGAGTCGCTGGTGGCGCCATCGCTTGCCTGGTATGGCGATGACACCGAAGTGCTGGCGTCCTACGAGCACCGGGAATTTCTCTCGCCGTTTGATCGCGGAACGGCCATCGATCCGCGCACCAACCGTCCATTGAACATCCCAGCGCCCCGGCGTCTGGACGAGCCATTCAACAACATGGAGGGGCGCTCGGACCTGTATCGATTCGAGGTCGACCACACCTTCGACGACAACTGGAAAGGCCACCTCGGCTACAGCTATAACCGCGAGACCTACGACGCCAACCAAGTGCGCGTGACCGCCGTCGACCCGGCAACCGGGACGCTGAGCCGTTCCATTGACGGCACCGGCAACGCCCTGAGCACCGATCGCTTCACCACCCTGACCCTGAATGGCGATAAGTCATTGGCCGGCATGCGGCATGAACTGCTGATCGGCGTCGACGACGAATACCGCAAGATTGCGCGGGGTGAGTTGATCCGCCAAAAAAGCCAAAGCACGTTCAGCTATTTGAATCCGGTGTATGGCCAGGAAGCGGAGGGCACTCAGGTCAGTGCGGCGGACAGCCATCAGCTCGACATTTTGCGCACTGACTCGGTGTTTGCTCAGGATTCCGTGCACCTCACCGATCGCTGGATTTTCGTCACGGGCGCGCGTTATCAAGTGTTCGATCAGCAGGCAGGCAAAGGCTCGCCGTTCATGCGCAACACCGATTTGAACGGGCAAAAGTGGATTCCGCGAGCGGGGCTTGTCTACCGCTACAGCGACGAGCTGTCGTTCTATGGCAGCTACACCGAAGCGTTCAAGCCCAACTCCAGCATCGCCACGCTGGCGGGTGGCACCGTGCTGGATTCGGCGACGCCGCCCGAAGAATCGAAAGCGTGGGAGATGGGTGCCAAGTGGGATTCGTCCGATGGCATCAGTGCGACGCTGGCGCTGTTCGACATCAGAAAGCGCAACGTGCTGGTGGCGAATTTTGACTCACTGACCGCAGACACGGTGTACACGACGGCGGGCCAGGTGCGCTCGCGGGGTCTGGAACTGGACGTGAGTGGGCAGCTGTCAGAACGCTGGAGCCTGATTGGCGGCTATGCCTTCACTGATGCCTGGGTGGTTGAGGACCCGACATTGAAAGGCAACCGCTTGCAGAACGTGCCCCGGCACAGCGGGTCGGTCTCGGCGGTGTACGACTTTGGCGCGGTGATGGGAGCGGACCGTTTGCGAGCGGGCTTGGGCGGCCATTACGTCGGCGAACGCCCGGGCAATCCGGACAATGATTTTGATCTGCCCGGCTACACCGTCGCCGATGCCTTCGCGACCTACGAAACCCGTCTGGACGGGCAGAAAGTGAAGTTTCAGCTGAACGTGAAGAACCTGTTTGATCGCACCCATTACAGTTCGGCGGTGAGCCGTTACTTTGTGTCGCTGGGGGATTCGCGGCAGTTGGTGATGGCGACGACGCTGGAGTTCTGAAGGTCTTCCCCTTCCGAGGCGAAGTCCTGGCGATTTACGCAAACCCTGTAGGAGTGAGCTTGCTCGCGAAGGCTGTGGTCCGGCCGGTAAGCGGTCGGCGGATGTACCGGCCTCTTCGCGAG
>NZ_JASCOY010000052.1:0-39979 GCF_029960075.1 Pseudomonas sp. PS02290 | reverse complement strand
TTCCCGGCCGGGCCGCAGATGCTGGAGGCGTTGAATATCGGGGCGTGGGACGTGGGCTCCACCGGCGACATTCCGCCGCTGTTCGCCCAGGCCGCCGGCGCCGATCTGCTCTACATCGGCGCCGAGCCCGCCAAGCCGCAGGCTGAAACCCTGCTGGTCGCGGCCGACAGCCCGCTGCATCAGGTGGCGGACTTGAAGGGCAAAAAGGTGGCATTCCAGAAAGGCTCCAGCTCGCACAACCTGATCCTCCGCGCCCTGAACCATGCCGGGTTGAAGTACACGGACATTCAGCCGGTCTACCTCAGCCCGGCCGATGCCCGCGCGGCATTTGAGCAAGGCAGCGTCGATGCCTGGGCGATCTGGGAACCGTTTTCGTCGCTGGCCCTGAGCGGCGGTCGCGCCCGGCTGTTGGCGGACGGCACCGACCTGGGACTGTCCGGGCCGATCTACACGGCCAGACGTTCGTACGCCAGTGGGCACGGGGCGTTCATCAACGCATTGCTTGAACAGCTGACGAATGCCGAAGCGCTGACCCGCAGCCAGCGGCAGCTGAGCCTGGACGTGCTGACGCGGTCGATGGGGCTGCCCCAGGCGGTGATAGCCCGCTATATGGACAACCGCCCTGCCTCGCCGATCCTGCCGATCACCCCGCAGATCATTGCAGCGCAGCAGCAGACGGCCGATCTGTTCTTCGAAAACCATTTGCTGCCCAAACGCATTGACGTGAGCGCGGCGGCCAGGCCGTAGCCGTACGCTGTCAGTGGGACCGGCCGGAGCTGTAACTGTGGGGCCGGCTTTACGCTTTTAGTGGGACCGGCTTTAGCCGGGAAAGCGTCAGCCGCCACACCGAAAACACGGGCAAAAATGATGTCGCCAGGACTGGCCTATTCCCGGCTGAAGCCGGTCCCACTAAACCGCGCATGGCAGGACCGGCTTCAGCCGGAAAGGCGTCCGACGGGCTAAACCGAAACCTAACCCCGCGCCGCTGCCACCAGTCGATTGACCTCGGCGCGCACCATGTTGGCGTACTCCGGCGGCGACATGGCGTCGAGCTCACCGCGCACCCACTCCGACCATTTGCCCTTGCGCTTGGCCCGTTCGCCCATCAGCCGGGCGGCGTCACCTTTGGCCTTGCCCAGATTGCTCTGCCACAGATCGAACAGGCGGGACTTTTCGTCCTCGATCGCGGCACGTTCCGGAAGGGTTTTATTGGCCAGGTTGTAGCTCATGGTATGTACCTCGGTGGTCAAAACGAAACGCATAAACGGAGCCGGTGACGGGCTCGAAAAACGTCAGCATCTTACACCCGCCGACCGTGAATCCCGAACCCATTACGCGTACTTTTTGCCCGCTGGGAGAAATGCGCTGCAACTTTTCAGGCACTCAAAACTCCATTGCACACTGCCATAACCACTGAAAGGAAATTTGCCATGGCTCGTAAAACTGCTGCCCAAAACGCCGCTGTCGAACAGATCAAGGATCAAGCGTTCAGCGAACTGGCCGCCCTCATTGAAGAGTCCGACAAACTGCTCAAAGACAGCGCCTCTCTGGTCGGCGAAGAAGCCGATACCGTGCGTGCGCAACTGAGCCAGAAACTCAAGCAGGCGCTGGAATCCTTGGGCAGCGTGCGCGAACGCGCCAAACCAGCCGTTGATGCCACCGAAAACTACATCGGCGGCCACCCATGGCAGACCGTGGCAGTCTCGGCAGGCTTTGGTCTGGTAGTGGGTCTGTTGCTGGGCCGTCGTTGATTAACGACGTCTGACCTGGTAGCAAGATTGAATTTGGCCGGGGCATCGCGTGATGCCACCGGCTTCAAACCCTCAAGACCTCGGCGCGATCACTTCCAGCTGTGACAGGCGATGGCCCTTGACCATCGCGGCATCGATCTCTGTCTTGGCATTCTCGGCATCCGCCTGAGACTCGAACGGTCCGATCATCACCACTTCCCTGCCATCGACCTTCACCACATAAGACGGGTAATGGTGCTCGACCAGCCAGTAGGTCATGTCGCTCAGCGCTTCTTTCAAATGGACACGAATGGTCCATTGCTGCGAAGCCGGCGTCGGTGCTTCCGCGGTCGAATCAGTGCTCGGAACCTGGGCGGGCGTCGCCGGCTTGCCGCCATCACAACCCGCCAGCATCAACACCGCCACCATCATTGCCATCTTGCGCACGTCTGTCGCTCCTCGTTTGAAGTGGCGGGAGTCTATCACCGCAGACAGGCGGGAGTTGTAACGGCCCGACGCTACACCGCCGGCCTACAGCAATGGACCCGCATTCAAGCCTCCCCGCTCACAAAGCCCTGAAAAGTTTGCTGCCCGCTCCACAAATAACCGAACCCGATGATGGCACTGTGGTCAATCTCTCAAGTCATTTCCCAGGCGCACCATTCATGGCGTTCACTTCAGCTAATGCGAGCCTGCGCTTCGCCGACAGTGTATCGTTGCCAGCCCGCCACCCAGGCGCGCAATCCACGAAAGCCGATCTATCGTGAACACACCCATGACTCCCGCGACACCCGCGCCGATGACTGACACCTCTCACCGCCAGGCTCACGCATTCGGGCAGCCGCCCGCTCCAGCGATCGCCGAGGCGCAGACCCGCGCCGATCAGTGGATCATCTGTGAGCATTGCGACTCGGTCTATGAGGCCCTGCCACTGAACAAAGGCGAGGCTGCCTACTGCTTGCGCTGCGCCGCGATTCTTCGCCGCAGTCACCGGATGACCGTCGAGCAACTGCTCGCCCTGACCATCGCCGCCTGCGTCCTGTTCATCTTCGCCAACGTATTCCCGGTCATCAGCATCAGCATGCAGGGCCTGCACAACGAGGTGACGCTGTGGGGTTCGGTTCAGGCGCTGGCCCAGGGGCAGATCACGCTGATCGCGCTGGTCGCGGGACTGGCCATCATTCTCGCGCCAGCGCTGCAGATTGCCTTGCTGTTCTGGGTGCTGGCCCACGCCCATCGCGGCGAGATCGCCCCCGGCTTCAAGATGTGCATGCGCACCCTCGAACACCTGCGCCCCTGGAGCATGCTGGAGGTGTGCCTGCTGGGGATTCTGGTGGCCATCGTCAAACTGGCGGGCATGCTGGACGTGCACGCGGGCGTCGGCCTCTGGGCCATGGCGATGCTGATGGTGCTGATCGTACTGATCGCCGGCAAAGACATCCGCCGTCTGTGGGACGAATTGGGAGTCGGACCTGAATGAACGGCATTCCCTACGCCCGCGAGTACAAAGTCACCCTGTGTCACATCTGCAGTTACGTCTGCCCGGAAGACGCCCATGAATGCCCGCGCTGCGATTCACCGGTGCATCGGCGCAAGCCCAACAGCCTGACGCGGACCTGGGCCTTTCTGATTGCGGGGCTGATCTTCTACCTCCCGGCCAACCTGTTGCCGGTGATGTACACGACCATGCTCGGCAGCAGCAGCGAGAACACCATCATGAGCGGGGTCATCGAGTTCGCCGAAGGCGGCTCGTGGGACATCGCCATTCTGATTTTCATCGCCAGTGTGGTCGTGCCCTGCATCAAGTTTCTGGTGCTGGGGCTGTTACTGATCACGTGCCAGCGCCGCAGCACCTGGGCGATGCGCGAGCGTTCGCGGTTGTTCCGCTTCATTGAACTGATCGGCTACTGGTCCATGCTTGACGTGCTGGTGGTGGCGCTGGTGGCAGCGCTGGTGCAGTTTCGCGGGCTCAGCACCATCGAGCCGCGCCTTGGCATTCTGTTTTTTGGTTTGGTGGTGGTGATGACCATGCTTGCCGCCATGACGTTCGATCCCCGGCTAATCTGGGACGCAGAGGTTGAAGATGTCCGATAACACCCTACCCCCCTCCCCGCCGACCCGACCGCAGGTCAAGGCCCGCAAGGTGCGCGTTTCGCTGGTCTGGCTGGTGCCGATCGTCGCTGCCCTGATCGGCCTGTCGATGGTGGTTCATGACTTCCTCAACGTCGGCCCCAAAGTGGTGGTGAGCTTCCTCACGGCCGAGGGTCTGGAAGCCAAGAAAACCCAGGTCAAGTACAAGAACGTGGTCATCGGCATGGTCACCGACATCGAACTCAGCGATGACCGAACCCACGTGCTGGCGAGCATCGACCTGAACCAGTCGGCCGCGCCCTTCACCCGCGCCGACACGCAGTACTGGGTGGTGCGTCCGCGCATCGGCGCCCACGGCGTCACCGGCGTCGACACCCTGTTGTCGGGTGCTTTCATCGGCGCTGACGCCGGCAGCTCGGAAGAAACCAAAAAAGATTTCACCGGTCTGGAAACCCCGCCGGCCGTGACCTTCGGCGAGAAAGGCAAGCGCTTCATTCTGCACACCGACGACCTTGGCTCTCTGGACATCGGCTCGCCGGTGTACTTCCGCCGCATTCAGGTGGGTCAGGTGGTGGCCTACGAACTGGCGAAGGACGGCAAGGGCGTGGACGTCGAAATCTTCGTCGGCGCGCCAAACGATCAATTCGTCCTCGACGATTCACGCTTCTGGAACGCCAGCGGGGTAGACGTCACCCTCGGTGCTTCGGGCCTGAAAGTGTCGACCCAGTCCATGGCCTCGATCCTCTCCGGCGGTATCGCCTTCCGCGAACCCAAATACAGCCCGGACGCCAAACCAGCAAACGGCAACGCCGAATTCAAACTGTTCGAAGACCAGGCCACTGCACTGGCGCCGCCCGATGGCGAACCCAAATACATCCGCATGCGCTTCAACCAGTCGCTGCGCGGCCTGGTGGTCAATGCGCCGGTGGACTTCCTCGGCGTCAACGTGGGCCGCGTCGTGTCGGTGGACCTCGACTACGACCCGGCCACGGGCACGTTCCCCGGCATCGTTGGCGCGGTGATCTATCCGCAACGTCTGGGCGCAGCCAATGACAAGCTGAAGCAGCAGGCCGGCGGTGGCGATGACGAAGAACAGACCTCCAGGATCCTCGGCCAGTTCGTTGAGCGCGGACTGCGGGCGCAGGTGCGCACCGGCAACCTGCTGACCGGCCAGCTTTACGTCGCGATGGATTTCGATCCGAAAGCGGCGAAGATTGCCTACAACGCCAAGGCACGGCCGCTGGAGATCCCGACCGTGCCCGGCAGCTTCGACAAACTGCAGGAGCAATTGCAGGCGTTCGTCGACAAGCTCGGCAAAATCCCCCTCGACGACCTGGCGAAGAACCTCAACGGCAGCCTGATCGAACTTCAGAAAACCATGAAGCAGGTCAACAGCGACGTCTTGCCTCAGATGCGCGGCGCCTTGCAGCAAGCGCAGAAAACCCTGGGCACGGCCAACGAAGCGCTGTCGGATGACTCGCCAGCGCGTCAGCAACTGGGTCAGGCCATGGACGAAGTCCAGCGCACGGCGCGCTCGGTTCGCGTGTTGACCGACTTCCTCAGCCGCCATCCCGAATCCCTGATTCGCGGTCGCACCGGCGATGCGGCGCCCGGCTCGTACAAAGGATCTTCCTCTTCCCGCGAAATCGCTCCGGAGCCTGCTCAATGACCTTGCGTAACTCTCTTCTTGCCCTGGCCTGCGTGCTGGGGGTGACAGCCTGTGCTTCCACGCCAACCCATTACTACACGTTGATCGCGCCCGCGACCCAGGCTCCGGGGAATGCAAGTCCGGCGCCGTTCCAGTTTGAAATGCAGGCGGTGCTCATGGCGGTGCAGGTCGATCAGCCGCCGCTGGTCATCCGCCAGGGCAACGGCAGTCTGGCGATTCTGGAGAATGAGCGCTGGGGCGCGCCGTTGGGCGATGAGTTCCATGACGCGTTGACCGGCCAGCTCGAACGCCGCTTCGGGTCCCGAGACCTGGCGGGCTTGCCTAAACAAAGTGACCAGCCAGTGCTGTCGGTTCGCACTGACGTACGTCGCTTTGAGTCGGTACTGGACCAATACGCACTGATCGACGTGGTCTGGAACCTGAGCCTGCGCGGCAGCGGTGCCGGTCCGGGTAGCAAGCGGCAGACCCTCACCTGCAGCAGCGTCATTCGGCAACCGGCGGGCACCGGCATGGAAAGTCTGGTGGTCGCGCACCAGAAGGCTGTCTCGACGTTGGCCGATACCATCGCCCGGACCGCCACACAATGGGCGCGCCAATCCGACGCCCGCTGCCCGTCCTGACATCGAAAAAGCCGGGGCTCCAAGCCCCCCGGCCGTTCGCCGACCCGCCTTTTTCTCAGGACACTATTCAAAAACGCCCGCAAGTGACATCAAAAAATCTTCATTCGGATAGTTATCATACAACCGTTTGAGAAAACTCCTACAAGCCGGTATGTTTGGATCCTCTTTCCCACCGGATGGCAGTATTGTTCGGGGTGAATAGATAAAACCGCCTAAGCTGCACCCGTTTGCGTTGATCTGCTCATGCTCCTGTCGAGTCGATCCAGGAAGTCGCAACCAGCAGCTTAATGTCAGGGATCGTCAAATGGAGTTGAGCACATGAAAGGCATTGGCCTGAGACTCAGGCAGGAACGCAACAGACTGAAGCTGTCACAGAGCGCATTGGGCGCAATCGGAGGCGTCGAGACCAACGCGCAGGGCAATTACGAGAATGGCACCCGGTCGCCGAAAGCCGATTATCTGCTACGCATCGCCGAGGCCGGTGTCGACCTGAACTACGTCATGAGTGGCAACAGAGCATCGCCGGACGCAGTAAACAGATCACTGGTGATCGATCCTGAGGAAAGGCCGGATGTCTATCCCCATCTGACCAAAGTCACCCATCAGTTGCACCGTAATTTATACGGACTCATTGAGGCATCGCTGCAGCTGACGCAACTCATCGAAGTGCGCAACCACGACGCCCGGTTCAGCGAGGCAAAGGTGCAGCTGGAGACGATCCGGGTTGAAGCGCAGTCGCTGGCCCAGGCCACGATGAAGTTGATCTTCGAGACCTCGAAGCTGGTATAGGGCGGCTTCGCAGGAGATGAGGCTGTGTGGGGGGGACGCCTCCCCACACAGCGAACGACTGAGGACTTCGAATCAGCGACGCTTCAACCGGTCGATGATCACCGCGAGCAACAGGATCGTGCCGCGAATCACATACTGGTAAAACGTGTCGATATTCTTCAGGTTCATGGCGTTCTCGATGATTGCCAGAATCAACACCCCGGCGATGACATGGCGAATCATGCCGATGCCGCCGCTCAGGGACACCCCGCCCAGTACGCACGCGGAAATCACCGTCAGCTCGAAGCCCTGACCGATCATGGGCTGACCCGAGGTCATGCGCGAGGCCAGCACCACACCGGCCAACGCACCAATCAAGCCATGCACGGCGAAGATGATGATCTTGGTCCGGTCAACGTGAACGCCTGCCAGCAACGCCGCTTCCTGGTTGCCACCGATGGCCAGCGTGTTGCGGCCGTAGGTGGTGTAATTCAGCAGCCAGCCGAAGAATACAAAGCACACGATCGTGATCAGGATCGGCACCGGCACGCCGAACAGCTGACCGTTGCCGAACACGAAGAAGGCCTCGTCGCCAACGCCCACCGCTTTACCGTTGGAGAAGATGTAGGCCAGGCCGCGGACGATCTGCATGGTCGCCAGCGTGGTAATCAGCGCGTTAATGCGCAGCTTGGCGATGACGATGCCGTTGATCAGACCGACCAGCAAGCCCATGGCCAGCGCCGCCGATACGCCCAGAAACACGCTGTCGGTGTCGCGAATCACGATCCCGGCAATGACGCCAGAGCATGCCAGCACCGAACCGACCGACAGGTCGAAATGCCCGGAGGCCAGGCAGTAGAGCATGGTGCAGGCGGCGATGCCGACCGTGGAAATCGCCAGGCCCAGGCCGCGCATGTTCAGCGGCGACATAAAGTTGTCGATCAGCAGCGCACAGAGCACAAAAATGCCCAGGGCGGCCATGAGCATGGCCCAGTCGTCGACGAATCGACGCAGGTTCATGCCTTGGCGGGGAGCCGTCAGGCTGGATTCGGTAGACATACGCACCTCGTTCTTATTTTTCATAGCCAGTGTTAATAGCCAGGTTCAACCGCGGGTACGCGGCAATGCCAGTTGCAGAAGACGCTGTTCATTAGCCTCTTCGCGGGACAGCTCGCCGGTGATGGCGCCTTCACTCATGACCAGAATCCGATCGGAAATCCCCATGACCTCCATCAGGTCGCTGGACACTACGATGACCGCGATGCCATCAGCGGCGAGGTTGTGGATGATCTGATAGATCTCGGATTTAGCGCCGATGTCGATGCCTCGAGTGGGCTCGTCCAGCAACAGCACCTTCATCGGCATCGACAGCCAGCGGCCCAGAATGGCCTTCTGCTGATTGCCGCCCGACAGAAACAGCATCTGCTGCTCAGGCGAAGGCGTCTTGACGTTCATCGATTTGATCTGATGCCGGGCGTTGTCACGCTCCCAGCGCCCCTGGATCAGGCAACCCAGGCTGACGTGCCGAGGCCGCGCACCGATGTTGATGTTTTCGGCGACGCTGGACAGCGGCACGATGCCTTCTTTCTTGCGGTCTTCCGGGCACAACAGAATGCCGGCGTCGATGGCGTCCCGGGGCGAACGCAGGTTCAGCGGTTTGCCTTCCAGCTGCAAGGTTCCGGCCTGACTGCGCGTCAGCCCCGAAAGCATGCGAAACATCTCCGTTCGACCGGCACCGACCAGGCCAAAGAAGCCGAGGATCTCGCCCTTCTCCACCGCAAAACTGGCGGGCTCCTGCAGGCCCGGGCCCATCAGGCCGGTCACTCGCAGGCTCGGTCCCTGATGCTGGCGCGTGCGGTAGTTGTAGATGTCCTGGATGTCGCGCCCGACCATGCAGGTGACGAGGCGGTCATGGTCCAGATCGGCCATGTCCTCGAAGGTGCGGACGAAGCGGCCGTCCTTGAACACGGTCACGGCGTCACAGACGCGGAAGATTTCTTCCATGCGGTGAGAGACATAGAGAATGACCCGACCTTCGTCCCGCAGCCGGGTGATGATCGCCATCAGCCGATCGATCTCCCGCGCCGAGAGGCTGCTGGTGGGCTCGTCGAAGGCGATGACGTGGGCATTGCGCGACATGGCCTTGGCGATTTCCACCAGTTGCCGCTGCCCCAGAGAGAGATAACCCAGGCGCGTGTTCGGGTCGATCTCGTCGGCCAGGCCTTTGAGCAACTCCCGCGCGCGCCGGACCATGGCCCGACGGTTGATCATGCCCCAGCGATTGGGCATGTGACCGAGCAGCAGGTTTTCCGCCACCGACATTTCCGGAACCAGGTGCAGTTCCTGGTGAATCACCGCGACGCCGGCCGCGATGCTGTCTGCGGTGGATTTGAACGCCAGATGCTGATCGCCGATCTGCAGATCGCCGCTGTTGGGCTGGTACGAGCCGCCGAGAATCTTCAGCAGCGTCGATTTACCTGCGCCATTCTCGCCCATCAGCGCATGAACGCTGCCTGGCCGAGCTTCGAAATTGATGTCCGACAGCGCCTTCACACCGGGGAAGGTTTTGCCGATCCCGTTGAAACGCAGGCTGCCGCCATGCTGAATCTGTTGCTGAACCGATGCCTGTTGCATGAACCACCTCCACCCCGCCCCACCCTTGCCGGGTGGGACGGGGCCTCGCAGATATCCGCCTGATTTTCAGGCGTCCCGACTCGACTGCCGCGCTTACTTGTACAGACCGATCTTGGTCAGCACGTCCTTGAAGTTGGCGCGGGTGATCAGCGTCACGTCGTCCATCGCGGTGTATTTCGCAGGTTCTTTGCCGGTGGTGACCCACTCATACATCTGCAGGGCAGTGTTGTAGCCTTCTTTGTCGGGGCTGGGCAGCATCGACCCGAAGAAGCCGCTTTCCTTCTTCTTCAGCTCATCGATGGCGTCAGTGCCGTTGATGCCGATGCCGATCACGTTGGCCGCGGTGAAGCCAGCACCCGCTGTGGCGCGCACGCCGCCCAGAACGGTGTTGTCGTTCATGCCGCCGATGATGAGGTTTTTCGCCCCGCTTGGCAGTTTGGGCAGGGCCGCACCGGTGGAGTCCATGCTGCCTGGCACGTCGAGGGTCTTTTGCGGCGCGAAGAGGATGTGATCCTCAGGCAGACCGGCTTTCTTCAAGGCGTCCACCGAGCCGTCGGTGCGCTTCTTGCCGGTGTCCAGCTCGTTGTAGGTGTTGATGATCGCGTAGGTTTCTTTCCAGTCCCACTTGCGGTTCTTCGCTTCGTCGGCCATGGCCGCGCCCTGTTTCTGGCCGACTTCGAACGCGGCCATCCCCAGATACGGCACGTCTTCCATAAACTTGCCTTTGGCGTCGACGAAACGGTCATCGACAGCCATGACTTTCAAATCGTTGGCCTTTGCTTTGGCGACGATGGACGGGCCGAGGGAAACATCAGGCGGGCAGATGACAAAACCTTTGGCGCCGTTGGCGGCGAGGCTGTCGATGGCAGAAAGGGTTTTTTCACCGTCGGGAACGGCGATTTTGATGACTTCGAAACCGTGGTCTTTACCGGCCTTTTCGGCAAACTGCCATTCGGTCTGGAACCAGGGCTCTTCAGCCTGCTTGACCAGAAAACCGATCTTGACCTTTTCGACGTCAGCGGCGGATACACCGGCGCTCATGCCCAGAATGGCGGTGGCAACAGCAGCACAGCACAGGGAACGAATCCCGTGGCGACTCAACATAGCTAACTCCTTATTTTTATTGACTAGCTACAGCGTTCAGCAGTGAGTGTCAGAGCGGCATGCAGCAGAAAACACCGCGCGCCGATCGACTGAAAACAGTCATATCATATTATCAATGAAGCCTATGTAACCGAGTGTCACACCTCGACGACGCAGGGTTTGGCTCACCCCGCAAAGCGGTGCGAGGCCATGCCCTTGATGCCAATTTCCATCTGAATCACAGCTCCATCCAGCGCCAGCACGCCTTCTGCAGGTCGCGCGCTGGTGACAAACAACGTGGTCATGTCCGGCCCGCCGAATACGCAGCTGGTCGGATGACTGACCGGCAGCTCGAAGATCCGGTCAACGCTGCCATCGGGGGCAAAACGGATCAGGCAGCCGCCACCCCAGCGGGCGTTCCAGACAAAACCGTCTTCGTCCATCGCCGAGCCGTCGGGTGCGCCGCGAGAATGCTCATGGGCCCAGACCTCGCGGTCGCCCAAAGAGTGATCGTCGTTGATCGGGTAACGATAGATCACGCCGTCCAGAGTATCGGCGGTCAGTACGGCAAAATCGTTTTCTGGCCAGACCAGCGTGTTGACGATGCCTTGCCCACTGAGCAGAGGCGCGACTGAGGCATCACCGTCGACGCGGTAAAGCCCGCCGGATCGACGCTCGATCGGCAGGTCACCGCCCTCCTCGTCCAGGTTGTTCTGCATGGTCCCCAGCCAGAGACGGCCGTGCCGGTCGCAACGGGCTTCGTTGGCACGGTTGCCGGGCACGGGATCGGCGGCGCACAGCAGGGAAGTAACCGGTTTGTCGGACGGGGAATCAAGGTCGAGACGATGGACGCCGCTGGCCAGGGTGACCAATGCGTCGCCTGCCGTGGTGGGTATGAAGGCGGAGACCGGTTCGCTGAACTGCCAGTGGGACACCTCACCAGCGTGCAGGCGCAACGCGCGGAAGCCGGCAATGTCGACCCAGTACAACGCTTGGTGGGCGTGGTCCCAGAACGGCCCTTCGGCCAATTTGAAACGCTGGTCGCAGACCGGCAGCCATTTCATGGAAAATTTCCTGCTTATTATTGTAGGTCCGTGAGCCACTCAAAAAGCTCACCTGTAAAACGTCAAACGTGCCTGCTCAGCAATAGCGCGACAACGGTTGCTCCCGTGAACGCGCAATCACCTCACCGGCGTTTTCGATCAGACTCATGCAGGCCCAGACACCCCGCGCCGAATCACGGTTGGCAATGGCATCCGCCAGATCCTTGTGCAACGGCAAGGTTCTGCCGAGCTCCCCGGGTACCGCCGACGACACTTCGAACGAGATCGCCAGCAATGCACCCAGCGCCGGCAACATCTGCTCGATGAACTGGTTATGACTCGCCGCGAGCACCGCTTCATGGAAGCGCTGATCCGCCGCGTTGTAATCACTCGAATCCGCCACGCTGGCCGCCAGCCGAACATAAGCTACCTGAATCCCGGCAATCTGCTCCGGTGTCGCCCTTTCACAGGCCCAACGCACGGCCATCGGTTCAATGGCGCGCCTCAAATCCAGCAGGTCCAGCACAAAACTCTCCGGCAGGCCTTTCGCCGCCAGCCATCCCACGACCTGCGGGTCAAACAGATTCCAGCTGCGCACCGGCAATACCCGCGTGCCCACCTTGGGTCCGACCTCCAGCAACCCTTTGGCCACCAAGGTCTTGATGGCTTCGCGAATCACCGTCCGGCTGACCCCGAATTCTTCGCCCAACGCCGCTTCAACCTTCAGCGACTGTCCCGGCATCACATTGCCTTGAGCAATCCAGGCTCCCAGGCGGTCTACCGTCGACGCGTGAAAACTGCTGCTCATTGATCCGCCCCTGTTCGCGGTGTGTTCCGCAAATCGAGGCTAATGATCATACGATTAGGCGTCAATCACCTGTACAGAAGGCCATTCCTGGGCTAGACCTTCCCGCATCGGGACGGACACTGCCTTTCGCCAAATAGTATTACAATTTATTTTTAAAGCGAGTGCTTTTGATCTATAACTCGAAATATCGGGGCCTTCCAA
Source organism: Pseudomonas sp. PS02290 (assembly GCF_029960075.1). Lineage (NCBI taxonomy): Bacteria > Pseudomonadati > Pseudomonadota > Gammaproteobacteria > Pseudomonadales > Pseudomonadaceae > Pseudomonas > Pseudomonas sp. PS02290. Next base: position 27,332 of record NZ_JASCOY010000052.1, on the reverse strand, counting down.
GCTGAATAGTATGACCAATCGCTGAATCCAGGCCATTGACCTACTCCTTGGCGGTAGCGCTTCGAGTAATGAGGCTGATGCCTTCGGGCAACACCCCCGAAATACTCACCACAACACGCCTATAAAAACAAAAGGATCGACGCAATGAGAAAGACGCTTATCCCTGCCCTGGGCCTGTCGCTGATGGCCGCCGCGCTGCAAGTGCACGCCGCCGGACTGTCTACTGAACACGGCGCCTTCGGCAAACTCGCCGACGGCACCCCGGTCGAGAAATACACCCTGCGCAACAGCAAAGGCATGCAGGCCACGGTGATCACCTATGGCGGCACGCTGCAATCGCTGCTGGTCCCGGACAAGCACGGCAAGGCTGAGGATGTGGTACTGGGCTTCGATGACGTGGACGGCTACGTCAAAGGCACCGCATTCTTCGGGGCCACCATTGGCCGCTTCGGCAATCGTCTGGCAGGCGGCAAGTTCTCTCTGGATGGCAAGAGCTATCAGGTGCCGCTGAACGATAAGACCAATTCACTGCACGGCGGGCCGAAGGGCTTCGACAAGCAGATCTGGAAGGCTGAGGAGGTCAAGGACAAAGGCTCGGTCGGGGTCAAGCTGACGTACGTCTCGGTCGATGGCGAGATGGGCTTCCCCGGTACGCTGAAAACCGAAGTCACCTACAGCCTGAACGACAAGAACGAGCTGCGCATCCAGTACCACGCGACGACGGACAAACCGACCGTCCTCAACCTCACCAACCACAGCTACTTCAACCTGGCCGGCGCGGGTAACGGCGACATCCTGGATCAGGTGGCGGTGGTGCACGCTGCGCATTACACGCCGGTCAACGAGACGCTGATCCCGACCGGCGAGCTGCCGCCAGTCGCCGGCACACCGTTTGACTTCCTCAAGCCGGTCGCCTTCGGCAAGCGCATCCGTGAAGACAACCAGCAGCTCAAGTTCGCTGAAGCGACCCAGGGCGGCTACGACCACAACTGGGTGCTCGACACCAAGGGCAAGCTGTCGAATCTGGCCGCGGACGTGGTCGATCCGAAGTCGGGTCGCCGTCTGCAGCTGTTTACCACCGAGCCTGGGGTTCAGCTGTACACGGGCAACTTCCTCGACGGCACCGTCAAGGGCAAGGCCGGCAAGATCTATCCGCATTGGGGCGCGTTCACGCTGGAAACCCAGCACTATCCGGACTCGCCTAACCAGCCGGCCTTCCCTTCCACGCGTCTGGACCCTGGCAAGGCTTACACCCAGACCACTGTGTTCAAATTCCTGACCAAGTGATCGTTTGAGTGTAAAACCGACGCGGCAGGGCGACTTCAAACGTCGCTTCTGTCGCACCGGCCACTGCTTCAAGCCGCCATACCGTCACTGAAACCGCTCAAAACCGGGTGTGCCATTCATTTGTGAGGGTTAAAGACCTTGGGATCATCGTTCTGTACTAAAGCTAACCATTTGGCTTAGAACGGTGATTTCGAGTGAATTTTCCTGACGGTGACGACTCAGTTACAAAGAGAGTGACTGATAGGGAGGTTTGCAAGCGTGGCACAGTACAAGCATTTCAGAATCGATTACCTGCTGCATGGCAGCTACAAAAGCTTCTACATCAGCGCTGAAGCCATGGACAACGCATCTGCCTGGCACTGGGCGTCGGTGGATGCCGGGTTTGGTCAGATTCCCAAATACCGCTCCGACCGGGTGCCGAAAGTGACCAAGCCAAAAGCCGAGCAACTGGGCTTGACCGATGTTGAGTGGGCTGAATCCTGATCAACCCATCATGGCTTCTTCTCCTCTGAGTTTTCGCTGAACTCCCACCTGACTTTCCCCTGCGGAAATCTGCCTCGGCGGCGCGTCATCCTCGGCGCGCTGGCGGGCAGTCCAATGCCTGCCCCCCTCGCTTAACCCCGCCCTTTCGAAGCTTGATCTGAAGGGAATTCTGACCATTAACTCGCTTCATCGACGCCATTGGCAAACCTGATCATTAAACGACCATTGCCGCTAACGCCTTGCAATCACTGGCTTACAGAAACTTATCCACAGAGATATTCACGCTTTCCGTGGACAACTATTTCAACGATATAGCGTTGACTTTGTTGCCCTTTCCGGCCTAGCCAGCGTTGGGAGAAAGCCCTCCAAACCCACGATTTCAGGCCTCAAGCGGCGCTGAGCACTCGCGCCAATGTCGCCTTGACCTTGCCGATGCCATCGTGCAAAGCCTGCTCGATTTCCGCCATCGTGATGACCGCCGCCGACTTGCCGGCGGCCGGATTCACGACCAGCGCCAGGCAGGCATATTCCAGCTCAAGCTCACGCGCCAGTGCAGCTTCCGGCATGCCGGTCATGCCAACGATGTCGCAGCCGTCTCGCTCGAGCCGCGCAATCTCGGCCACTGTTTCCAGCCGGGGTCCCTGGGTGCAGGCATACACGCCGAAATCGCTGTGGGCGCAGCCTTCGGCCGCCAGCGCGGCAATCAGTCGAGCCCGCAATGGCGCGCTGTAGGGGAAGCTGAAATCGATGTGGGTCACGTGCTCAAGGTCATCGGCAAAGAACGTGTGCTCGCGACCGCTGGTGTAGTCCACCAGATCGTGGGGGACACAGAAATGGCCAGTACCCATGTCAGGGTGAATCCCGCCCACGGCGTTGACCGTCAGGATCGCTTCGGCGCCGGCCTGCTTCAGGGCCCAGATGTTGGCGCGGTAGTTGACCTTGTGCGGCGGAAAGCGGTGCGGGTGCCCGTGACGAGCCAGGAACATCACCTCACGGCCGGCGTATTCGCCGAGATGGATATCGCCTGACGGCGCGCCGTATGGGGTATTCACTGACAAGGACTGACGGATCGTCAGCCCTTCGAGTTGGGTCAGGCCGGTGCCGCCGATAATCGCGTAAACAGTCATGGGAGTTCCTTATTCGATCAGTTGAGCGGCGCGCAGGGCGGTCAGCGCCGCCAGCCAGCGGGGATGCTGCCGGTATTCGGTGGACGCCATGACCTGCCCGCGCATTCTGTGAAGCCGCGCCGCCGGCGGCGAGACCTTCAAGCGCTGCGCCGCGCTCAATGCCAACTCAGCCGCCGCGCGGTCGTTGCACACCAGGCCCATGTCACAGCCGGCCGTAAGCGCCGCCTCGATGCGACTGGCGGCGTCACCCACGACATGGGCGCCAGCCATCGACAGGTCATCGCTGAAAATCACGCCATCGAAACCCAGCTCGCCGCGCAGGATGTCCTGCAGCCAGCGGCGGGAAAAGCCTGCCGGCTGCGAATCGACCTGGGGATAGATCACGTGGGCGGGCATGACCGCTGCGAGGTGTTTGCTCAAGCGCTGAAAAGGCACCAGGTCACTGGCACGGATCGTTTCAAGACTGCGCTCGTCATTGGGGATGGCCACGTGGGAGTCGGCCTCGGCCCAGCCGTGCCCGGGGAAATGCTTGCCGGTCGCCGCCATGCCCGCTGCGTTCATGCCACGGATAAAAGCGCCGGCCAGTAGCGCCGCGCGCTCGGGATCGCCTTCGAACGACCGGGTGCCGACGACCGCGCTGCGCTGATAATCCAGATCCAGTACCGGCGCAAAGCTGAGGTCCAGCCCCACCGCCAGCACTTCGGTTGCCATCAGCCAGCCGCAATGCTCGGCGAGGCTTTCTGCATTCGGATGGCCGGCAATGGCGCGCATCGGCGGCAACCGCACAAAGCCCTGGCGCAGGCGCTGGACACGTCCACCCTCTTGATCGACAGCGAGCAGCAACTCGGGACGAATGGCACGGATGGATGCGCAGAGTTCACGAACTTGCCGTGGGCTCTCGATGTTGCGCGCGAAAATAATCAGGCCGCCCACTTCGGGCTGACGCAGAAACTGACGGTCTTCGGAGGTCAGCCAGGTACCGGCGACGTCCACCATCAGGGAGCCTTGCAGGCCAGAACTCATAGGAAGATCCTTCAACAACCAATGCTCAGGCCGGCATGGTGCGGGATCGAAGGATGTGATGCAAATTACGCCACCGCCAGCCGGTGGCGCGCCTCAGACCTTGGCAGGTGCCGGTGTCGAGGTTTTGGTACGGGGCCGAAGTTGCGCGGTGAGCATGGCCGTGTCGGTGACGCCCGTTTCGGCGCGCATGCCGGCCGCCAGAAACGGCACCATCAGGCGCATGACCTGCTCGATGGACGTGTTGACCCCGAAATCGGTCTCCGCAATGGCCCGCAGCGCCTTGATGCCGGACATGCTGAAGGCCGCAGCGCCCAACATGAAGTGGACCCGCCAGAACAGCTCGATAGGGGGAATGCGCGGCGCTGCTTCGTTGACGAGCAGCATGTAACGGCGGAACACCTTGCCATACATGTCTTCGAGATAACGCCGCAAGTGGCCCTGGCTCTGACTGAACGCGAGGCCCAGCAGGCGCATGAAGATGGACAGGTCATTGTTGCTGCGCGGCTGAACCACCAGCGCCTGCTCAACGAGGATTTCAAGAAGCTCTTCAAGGGTCGGCTTGTGTTCAGGCTTGGCCTGGCGGCGCTCCAGCTCGCGGTCGAGACTGACGCAGAACGGCCCGAGGAAGCGGGAGAACACCGCTTGAATAAGTGCCTTCTTGGAACCGAAGTGGTAATTCACCGCTGCCAGATTGACTGACGCCTTGCTGGTGATCAGCCGCAACGAGGTTTCGGCAAAACCTTTCTCGGCAAATAGCTGCTCCGCTGCATCGAGAATTCGTTCAACTGTTTCCGACTGAGCCATGGTTCAACGCCTGACAAACACGTGTTTGAAACATACGTTTCATACACAGCACTGTCAACCCTGAGCGTCCCCTTTCTGTCCATGCGGTCACGGCATTTAACCATACAAACCGGGGCCTGTAGCCACTCATGAAGAGGGCTCACTGCAGGCTGGGCAAAAAGGACCATTGCCAAGACCCAAGCACTGTATATAATCCCAGTCACTGTATAAAAAGCCAGAGCGATGCACATGATCAAACTGACGTCACGCCAAGCCGAGATTCTGGACTTCATCAAGCGCTGCCTCGAAGACAACGGCTACCCGCCGACCCGCGCTGAAATCGCTCAGGAGCTGGGCTTCAAATCGCCCAATGCTGCCGAAGAACACTTGAAAGCACTCGCCCGCAAAGGCGCCATCGAAATGACTCCGGGCGCCTCCCGCGGCATTCGTATCCCCGGCTTCGAAGCCAAGCCCGACGACAGCGGCCTGCCGATCATTGGTCGCGTCGCAGCCGGCGCGCCGATCCTGGCCCAGCAGCACATCGAAGAATCCCTCGCCATCAACCCGGCCTTTTTCCATCCCAGCGCGGATTACCTGCTGCGCGTCCACGGCATGAGCATGAAAGACGTCGGGATTCTCGACGGCGACCTGCTGGCCGTCCATACCACCCGCGAAGCACGCAACGGCCAGATCGTTGTGGCGCGAATCGGTGATGAAGTGACAGTTAAACGCTTCAAACGCGAAGGCAACAAGGTCTGGCTGCTGGCCGAAAACGCCGACTTCGCACCGATCGAAGTGAATCTCAAAGATCAGGATCTTGTCATTGAAGGCTTGAGCGTCGGCGTGATTCGTCGATAAGGAGAACGTAGATGCAGTTCCCACAGACACCGCAACAACATGCACAACTGCCCCTGTTCGAAGCATTCATGGCGCCCGGCGTGCCCATGCTCGACGTTCCGCTGTTACAGGTCCCGACCTTGGCAGAGATTGCCGAGTCGCCCTGGAGCAACGAACCGGAAGCCTTTAGTGAAGTGTCATTGCGCGGTGCTGCCGGGAACTGCCTCAACCTGTTGGCCCCGATCCTGCGTGAGTTGAGTGAGGACACCAATGACCGCTGGCTGACCCTGGTTGCACCACCCGCCAGCGTGACCCAGGCGTGGCTGCGTGACGCGGGTCTGAATCGGGAACGCATTATTCTGATGCACCCGCGCGGGACGCAGAGTGCGCTGGAACTGACCCGTGAGGTGTTGCGCCTGGGCCGCAGTCATACGGTGGTCAGCTGGATCAATCCCATCTCAGGCAGTGCGCGCCAGCAACTGGCCAGCGCAGCACGTATCGGCGATGCGCAGAGCCTCAACATTCGTCTGGGCTAAGCACGTCGGCAGAACTATTCAGGGTAATTGGAGCGTGTAGGCGCTTCTTGCGAATCGAGAAGCGGAACGGCGTTTGAGCGAGCTGCGAATCCTGAGGATCAATGCAGCACGCGCGGCCCTTCTTCATCCTTGGTCAATTCGCCTTCGGCCAGCCGCCCCGCCATCTGCACACCGACGCTGAGCATCGCCTTGGCGACTTCAACGTGCTGACCCTGCAAGAACGCTTTGGCGTCTTCCGAAAAATTCAGGGTGACCAGCGATCCTTCATCTTCGGCGCGGCGCAGCTCGATGCGACCGTCAGGCAGTTCAACAATTTCCAGAAACGAAGTTGGCATCAGGGCAGTTCTCCACGAAAGGCTCGCATTGTAACAGCCAGATGACTGAGTCCCTAGCCCATCGATCACTCCGACTCAGCACTCGCTCAGGCCTTCTCTGAACCGGATTGCGAGGCCTTTGAGCTGCTGACGCCAGGTTTCCATCTCCTCGCGCGTCAACGCCTGCTCGGGCTCTTCTTCCGCCCCCACTGCGATAATAAGTGGCTGAGTGACGTCACCTTTGGGTTTGCGCGGCGCCCTCGGCGGCATGAACAACGCCTGGTAGGAGGCCAGTAATTGCGCCAGCCACGTTTCGCGGTTGTGGGCGAGCTCGACCAATTCGCCCATTTCCGGGATGGCGATAGCTTCCAGTACCTTCGGCGACAGCAGATCCTCGGCACGCGGGGTGCTGGCCTGTGGCAGTCGGTAGAATCCGGCAATCTCGTGGCACAGCCCGAGCAACGCGCCATAGAGATGAAAGATCGCCGACTCACGCTCCGCCTGCTCAAGCCCTTGGGCGTTCATCGCGCGGCTGTCCCTGGCCTTCGCCATCGCCTCCAGTGCCAGGCCTGCGAAGAACAGCTTCTGGTTGGTGCGGGTGTAGAGTTCGTGAGCCATAACGGTGGCCTCTGTAGAGATGAGTGAATCGTCAGCCTGCCCGCAGCGAGTCAGTCGCAGACAAAAAAATCCCTCGGAGCGCACGAGCACGCCGAGGGATTCTTTTAACGCAAAGCGTCGGGGCTGACCAGTCGGATCGTGATCAAACGATCAACGCTTGTCCTCGACCTTCCACTTGCCGCCGTCGTAGAACGCACGCCAGCCAGTCGGCTTGCCGTCCACTTCGGTCTGCACGTATTGCTCCTTGGACTTGCGGCTGTAGCGGATCACCGCCGGGCGACCGTCGGGGTCCTTCTTCGGCGCTTCACAGAGGAAGTGATACTTAGGATCGATCTCGTCCTTGTGCGGTGCAATCTCCATCACCAACGGTGCACGGGTCTCGCGGTTTTTCGGGAACTGGCTGGCCGCCAGGAACAACCCCGAAGCACCATCGCGCAGGATGTAGGTGTCGTCGACCTTCTCGCACTTGAGCTCCGGCATCTTCACCGGGTCCATCTTCGGCGGCGCCGCTTCACCGCTTTTCAGCAGCTTGCGGGTGTTCTTGCAGTTGGTGCAGCCGAAAAACTTGCCGAAACGGCCGGTCTTGAGCTGCATTTCGCCGCCGCACTTGTCGCACTCGACGCTCGGGCCTTCATAGCCCTTGATGCGGTAGGTGCCCTCTTCGATCTCGTAACCCGAGCAATCCGGGTTGTTACCGCAGATGTGCAGCTTATGCTTCTCATCCAGCAGGTACGCATCCATCGCGGTGCTGCAGATCGGGCAACGGTGCTTGCCACGCAGCACGCGGGATTCGGACTCGCCCTCATCGTCGTCGGCAATTTCGTCGCCCGGCGTGAGGTTGACGGTGGCCTTGCAGCGCTCTTTCGGCGGCAGGCTGTAGCCCGAGCAGCCGAGGAACACGCCGGTGGACGCCGTACGAATCTGCATCGGGCGGCCGCAGACCTTGCACGGGATGTCAGTCATCACCGGCTGGTTGGCGCGCATCCCGCTGTCGGGTGCTTCGGCCACTTCGAGTTTTTTCTTGAAATCGCCATAGAACTCGTCGAGGACGTTCTTCCAGTCGCGTTGGCCCTGGGCCACGTCGTCGAGGTTCTCTTCCATGCCGGCGGTGAAGCCGTAGTCCATGAGGTTCGAGAAGCTTTCGGACAAACGTTCAGTGACGATGTCGCCCATCTTTTCCGAATAGAAACGACGGTTGTGCAGGGCCACGTAGCCACGGTCCTGAATCGTCGAAATGATCGCGGCATAGGTCGATGGACGGCCAATGCCGCGTTTTTCCATTTCCTTGACCAGGCTGGCTTCCGAATAACGTGCAGGCGGCTTGGTGAAGTGCTGGCTCGGGTCGAGCTTGATCAGCTTCAGCTTGTCGCCCTGGGCCATGTCCGGCAGTACGTCGTCATCGCCCGGCTTGCTCATTTGTGGCAGCACGCGGGTGTAGCCGTCGAACTTGAGAATGCGACCCTTGGCGCGGAGCTCGAAATCACCAGCCGCGACGCTGACGGTGGTCGACAGGTATTGCGCAGGCGGCATCTGGCAGGCCACGAACTGGCGCCAGATCAGCTCGTACAAACGCTCGGCGTCACGCTCCATGCCGGTCAGCTTGCTCGGGTGCGTGTTGACGTCGGAGGGACGAATCGCTTCGTGAGCCTCTTGCGCGCCTTCCTTGCTGCTGTAGACGATCGGCGATTCCGGCAGGTACTTCTTGCCGAACTCGGTTTCGATGTAGGTGCGGGCCATGGCCACTGCGTCGGCCGACAGGTTGGTCGAGTCCGTACGCATGTAGGTGATGTAACCGGCTTCATACAGACGCTGGGCCATCATCATGGTTTTCTTCACGCCGTAGCCCAGGCGATTGCTCGCGGCCTGTTGCAGCGTGGACGTGATGAAAGGTGCCGACGGTTTGCTGCTGGTCGGTTTGTCTTCACGCTTGCTGATGCTGTAGGCCGAGGCCTTGAGCTTCTCCAGCGCCGCCATGGCGGTCGCTTCGTTCAGCGGTTTGAAGGCCTCGCCTTTTTCGCGGGCGACCTCAAAGCGAACGTTGGCGCCCTTCGCAGTGCCGAGGTCCGCGTGGATCTCCCAGTACTCTTCCGGGATGAACGCGCGGATTTCACGCTCGCGCTCCACCACCAGCTTCACTGCCACGGACTGCACACGGCCGGCCGACAGACCGCGGGCGATCTTCTGCCACAGCAGCGGCGACACCATGTAGCCGACGACGCGGTCGAGGAACCGGCGTGCCTGCTGGGCATTCACGCGGTCGATGTCGAGCTCGCCCGGTTTGGAGAAGGCTTCCTGAATGGCTTTCTTGGTGATCTCGTTGAAGACCACACGCTTGTAGCGCGCATCGTCGCCACCAATGGCTTCGCGCAGGTGCCAGGCAATGGCTTCCCCTTCGCGGTCCAAGTCCGTCGCGAGATAGATGGTGTCGGCGTCTTTGGCCAGGCGGCGCAATTCGTCGATCACCTTCTCTTTGCCGGGAAGGATTTCGTACTTGGCTTTCCAGCCGTGTTCCGGATCGACACCCATGCGCGCCACAAGCTGGCGCTTGGCCTTTTCCTTGGGCGACAGCGCAGGCGCTTCGGCCACGGCCTTGCCGCGCTTGGCAGCAGGCTCTTTGGAGGCGCTAGCCGAACCGCTGGTGGGCAGGTCTCGGATATGGCCGATACTCGACTTCACCACGTACTGGTTGCCCAGGTACTTGTTGATGGTCTTGGCCTTAGCCGGGGATTCCACAATGACCAGCGATTTGCCCATGGATCGGAAAATTCCTAATGCGAGAAAAAAGACGTCAGAGCCGTCGAGGCCCCGCTATATATAGTGGCTGAAAGGTGAGGTCAAGCAATGGCTGCTGCAACGTCATGCCTCAGGGCCGTGGAAAAAGATCCGGTTCGGCCTGAACCAAAGCAAAGCGCGGCACTTGCTCGCCGTCAACCTCAACTGACTGCAGAAACATGCTCAAAGGGCGTACCCACAGGCCGTATTCGCCGTACAGCGCTTGATAGCACACCACTTCTTCTTCGGTCTCCGAATGCCGCGCGACACCGATAACACGGTATTCGGGCCCTTTGTAGTGACGGTAGAGACCTGGCTGTAGCGGCATGCGGGGGACCTCGGGTGTGACAGGAAAAAAAGTGGCGAAAATACATTTTCGGAAAAAACAAAAGCCGGGGCACCAGGCCCCGGCTTGCACACTCACACCGTTTAGACGCGTTCGAATACGGTGGTAATGCCCTGACCCAGACCGATGCACATGGTGGCAACACCCAGGGTGCCGCCATTCTGCTTCATCACGTTGAGCAAGGTGCCGGAAATCCGCGCCCCCGAGCAACCGAACGGGTGACCCAAGGCGATGGCGCCGCCGTGCAGGTTAACCTTCTCGTCCATCTTGTCGAGCACTTTCAAATCTTTCAGCACCGGCAGGGCCTGTGCAGCGAAAGCTTCGTTGAGCTCGAAGTAGTCGATATCGGCGATGCTCAGGCCTGCGCGCTTGAGCGCTTTCTGGGTCGCCGGAACCGGTCCGTAACCCATGATTGCAGGGTCGACACCGGCCACGGCCATAGAGCGGATCACCGCCAGGGGCTGGATGCCGAGGTCCATGGCGCGCTGGCCGGACATGACGATCATGCACGAAGCACCGTCAGTGATCTGCGACGAGGTGCCGGCCGTGACCGTACCGCCTTTCGGGTTGAACGCAGGCTTGAGGGCAGCCAGGCTTTCCAGCGTCGTCTCCGGACGAATGGTCTCGTCGAAGTCGAACATCTTCAGGAAACCGTTCTCGTCGTAGCCCTGCATCGGGATGATTTCATCCTTGAACTTCCCTTCCAGCGTGGCCTTCTGAGCGAGCCTGTGGGAGCGCACACCAAACGCATCCTGCGCCTCACGGGTGATGCCGTGCATCTTGCCCAGCATCTCGGCGGTCAGGCCCATCATGCCGGAGGCTTTGGCGGCGTACAGCGACATGTGCGGGTTCGGGTCGACACCGTGCATCATGCCAACGTGGCCCATGTGCTCGACACCGCCAATGACGAAGACGTCACCGTTGTTGCTCATGATCGCCTGAGCCGCCGTGTGCAACGCGCTCATGGACGAACCACACAGGCGGCTGACCGTCTGCGCGGCGGAGGTGTGCGGAATCTGGGTCATCAGCGACGCCATGCGCGCGATGTTCCAGCCCTGCTCCAGGGTCTGGTTGACGCAGCCCCAGATCACGTCCTCGACTTCGGCCGGGTCAACCTTGTGGTTGCGTTCCAGCAATTTGCTGATCAGGTGCGCCGACATGTCTTCGGCGCGGGTATTGCGGTGCATGCCACCCTTGGAGCGGCCCATCGGTGTGCGACCGAAGTCGACAATCACGACGTCTCTCGGATTCAAGCTCATATCTTCACCTGTTCGTTGGGCACTTAGCCGAAGAAGCGTTGGCCGGTCTTGGCCATTTCACGCAGCTTCGCAGTGGGGTGGTACAGAGCGCCCAGATCAGCGTATTGGTCAGCCAGGGCCACGAATTCAGCGACACCGATCGAGTCGATGTAGCGCAGCGCGCCACCGCGGAACGGAGGGAAGCCGATGCCGTAGATCAGGCCCATGTCGGCCTCGGCAGCCGTGTCGACAATGCCGTCTTCCAGGCAACGCACGGTTTCGAGGCACAGCGGGATCATCATCCAGTTGATGATGTCTTCGTCGCTGACTTCACGCTGCTCGTAGATCACCGGCTTGAGCACTTCCAGCACGGAAGCGTCGACCACTTTCTTCGGTTTGCCCTGCTTGTCGGTCTCGTAGACGTAGAAGCCCTTGCCGTTCTTCTGGCCGAGGCGATTGGCGTCGTACAAGGCGTCAACGGCCGTGCGGCGATCGTCCTTCATGCGGTCCGGGAAGCCTTCGGCCATGACGTCGCGACCGTGGTGGCCGGTGTCAATGCCGACCACGTCCATCAGGTACGCCGGGCCCATTGGCCAGCCGAATTTTTCCATGACCTTATCGATGCGCACGAAATCCACACCGGCGCTGACCAGCTTGGCGAAACCGCCGAAGTACGGGAACAGGATGCGGTTGACCAGGAAGCCCGGGCAGTCGTTGACCACGATCGGGTTCTTGCCCATCTTCTTGGCGTAAGCCACGGTGGTCGCCACGGCGACTTCGCTGGACTTCTCGCCACGGATGACTTCAACCAGGGGCATCATGTGCACCGGGTTGAAGAAGTGCATGCCGACGAAGTTTTCCGGGCGCTTGAGGGCCTTGGCGAGCAAGCTGATGGAGATCGTCGAGGTGTTGGAAGCGAGAATGGTGTTTTCACCCACCTGCCCTTCCACTTCGGCCAGTACGGCTTGTTTGACCTTCGGATTCTCGACCACGGCTTCGACAACGAGGTCGACGGTGCCGAAATCGCCGTAGGACAGCGTAGGACGAATCGCGTTGAGCGCTTCGGCCATCTTCGCGGTGGTCAGGCGGCCTTTTTCGACGCGCTTGCCCAGCAGCTTCGATGCTTCGCCCAGGCCCAGCGCGATGGCTTCTTCACGGATGTCCTTCATCAGGATCGGCGTGCCTTTGACAGCCGACTGATAAGCGATGCCGCCCCCCATGATGCCGGCGCCCAATACAGCGGCCTGCTTCACGTCCTTGGCGACTTCGTCGTAGACCTTGGCTTTCTTTTTCAGCTCCTGATCGTTCAGGAACAGACCGATCAGGCTCGCAGCGGCCGAGGTCTTGGCCATCTTCACGAAACCGGCCGCTTCCACTTCCAGCGCTTTGTCGCGACCGAAATTGGCGGCTTTCTGGATGGTCTTGATCGCTTCGACCGGCGCCGGGTAGTTCGGGCCGGCCTGGCCTGCCACGAAACCCTTGGCGGTTTCGAAGGCCATCATCTGCTCGATGGCGTTGAGCTTGAGCTTGTCGAGCTTCGGCTGACGCTTGGCCTTGAAGTCGAACTCGCCGGAGATGGCGCGCTTGATCAGGTCCAGTGCGGCTTCCTGCAGTTTGCCGGGAGCCACGACAGCATCGACGGCGCCCACTTTCAGTGCGTCTTCAGCGCTGTTGTCTTTGCCGGACGCGATCCACTCAACTGCGTTGTCCACACCGATCAGGCGTGGCAGACGGACTGTGCCGCCGAAGCCCGGATAGATACCGAGTTTGACTTCAGGCAGGCCGACCTTGGCGGTAGCGGACATGACGCGGAAGTCAGCGGCCAGGCACATTTCCAGACCGCCGCCCAGGGCGATGCCGTTGATGGCAGCAAGGGTCGGTACGTTGAGGTCTTCGAAGGCGCTGAAGATTTTGTTGGCTTCGAGGTTGCCGGCGACGAGTTCAGCGTCCGGCAGCTTGAAGTTATCGACGAATTCGGTGATGTCGGCGCCGACGATGAACACGTCCTTGCCGCTGGTGACGATGACGCCCTTGATCGAGCTGTCGGCCTTGATGGCTTCGATGGCCTGATTCAGGTCGTTGAGGGTGAGGCGGTTGAACTTGTTGACGGACTCACCCTTGAGGTCGAACTGCAGTTCGACGATGCCACTTTCAAGAGCCTTAACCGTGATGGCTTTACCTTCGTAAATCATCAACTGATCTCCACGATATGGAAGCTGAACAATACGCATCAGACGCTGAGATCCGGCGCTATGCTCGACGTTGCCGTCGAGGCGAAACACCAAACGCCAGTCACCCCGTCGACGCGATTCGAGCGTCTGTCAGAGCATTCCTACGGCAAACGCTCAATTCATACGCCCGTTTGATTTGGGTGCGGCTACCTTCTGCCATATTCCAGCAATTGTCAATTCAGCAGACAGCGGGCAAAACCGGCAAATCGCAGGTAAAACGTGCGCCTGATAGAAGGCTATTCAGGCGCATGATCGCGGGGGCATGAAACTGAAGAAGATGGGGCGTGGCGGCGGGCAGTGGCTCGGAACGCAGCATGAAATAAACGGTGAGGCAGCAGACAAACGCACCATTAAGGTCTACATTCAGCGCACTGCGCATCAAGACGGGTCATTTGAGCGTCGTCAGCAAGTGATGTGTGACCCGGCGAGCGGCGTTGCACCGCACCGCACCGCACAAGAATTACGGCCTGCCTGGCCAACCCCGGCCCGATGTTGTTATCGGGCTTTTTAATGCCCGCGATTCGGGCATCGGGACGGCTTACGCCAAGGCCTTCAGCACCGCTGCAATGTGCTGCAATACTTCGGGCTCGCCGCGCTCGGCCCAATACAGGGCAATCAACTGCTTGCCCGCCTCCACTTTGTAGACGTCCGCCGGCAGCGTCTTGAACGGCTCGAGCAGGCGCAGATCTTCACACGGCTCGCGCCACTGGTTAACCCACACGCCCGGCTCCATCTGCCAGTACACCCAGACATCGGTCGCCCGCGCGGCACGCGGCCGGTGATACTGCGGGCACGGGCTCGGCGGCTCGGTCGGCAACCAATGCGGCCACTCCTGGGGAATCAGCTGCATCGCCAGCCCCATTCGCCGCGCCTGCATGCGCATGGCCATTCTGCCGCTCTGCGAGCGCGAGGGGCGCAGCCAGACCAGCGGACTTAAAACCACCGCAATGATTGACAGGATGATCCACACCGTCATATTTGTACGCCCCCCGCGGCGGCTAGCTGCTGGGGAACCACATCGGCGTGCCAGAGGCGCGTGAAAAGAGCCATAATCAAAACCATCGCAAACCTCAGAAGGAACACCCCATGTCCTATGAACACATCCTGGTAGCCGTGGACCTCACTGAAGAGTGCGATCCGGTTATCAAAAAAGCCATGGCGCTGGCGTTGGCCGGCCACTCCAAGCTTTCGCTGGTGCACATCGTCGAACCTATGGCCATGGCGTTCGGTGGCGATGTCCCGATGGACCTGTCGCAGCTGCAGCAACAGCAGTTCGATCAGGCCAAGGAAAAGCTGGAAGCGCTGAAACGCAAATACCCCGACGTAAAGACCGGCGACAGCCATCTGACCTACGGCCAGCCGCGTCAGGAAATCCACAACCTGGCGAAGGAACACCACGTTGATCTGATCGTTGTCGGCAGCCACGGCCGTCATGGCCTGTCCCTGCTGCTCGGTTCTACTGCCAACGACGTGCTGCACGGCGCGCCGTGTGACGTGCTGGCAGTGCGCCTGATCAAGCGCCCGGAGAAATAAGCGCGCCAATGCAAAAGCCCGGTCCTTGAAAAAGGTCCGGGCTTTTTTATTGCTACAGCTTAGCGATCACTCGTCCAGCTCGGCCCAACGCTCAAGGAGTCCGTCCAGTTCGCCTTGCAGGCTTTCCAGCTGCGCCATCACGGCTGTGGTTTGCTCCGCAGGACGCTGATAGAAACCGGCCTCGGCCATCTCGGCAGTGAGCGCAGCCATTTGCGCTTCCACAGCGTCAATTTGCGCAGGCAGGGCTTCCAGCTCGCGTTGCAGTTTATAGCTGAGCTTCTTTTTGGCGACCGGCATTTCGGCCGCTGCGACCGGTGCTGCCTGAACCACGGCAGTGGCCAGCTCGGACTTGCCGGACTTGCTGTCGGTGACGCCCAGCAGACGCGGCGAGCCGCCCTGGCGAATCCAGTCCTGATAGCCACCGACGAATTCGCGGACCTTGCCCTCGCCTTCGAACACCAGGGTGCTGGTGACGACGTTATCGAGGAATGCCCGGTCGTGGCTGACCATCAGCACGGTGCCCTTGAAGGTCAACAGCACTTCTTCAAGGAGCTCGAGGGTCTCGACGTCCAGATCGTTGGTCGGTTCGTCGAGGACCAGCAGGTTGGCCGGTTTGCTGAACAGTTTGGCGAGCAGCAGACGCGCGCGCTCACCGCCCGACAACGCCTTCACCGGCGTCCGCGCCCGCTGCGGGCTGAACAGGAAATCGCCCAGGTAGCTGAGGACATGGCGGCTCTGGCCGTCGATGTCGATGAAGTCGCGCCCTTCGGCCACGTTGTCGATCACGGTCTTTTCCAGATCGAGCTGGTGACGCAACTGGTCGAAGTAGGCGACATCCAGACGGGTGCCGACTTCCACCTTGCCGCTGGTGGGCTGGAGGTTGTCGAGCATCAGCTTGAGCAGCGTGGTCTTGCCGGTGCCGTTGGCGCCGAGCAGACCGATGCGGTCTTCGCGCTGCAGGACCATGGAGAAGTCCTTGATCAGCATCGGGCCGCCCGGGTGAGCGAAGCTGACGTTGTCGAGCACCATCACCTGCTTGCCGGATTTGTCTGCCGTGTCGAGCTGGATGTTGGCCTTGCCGGTGCGTTCGCGACGGTCGCTGCGCTCAACGCGCAATGCCTTCAGGGCGCGCACGCGGCCTTCGTTACGGGTACGACGGGCCTTGATGCCCTGACGAATCCATACTTCTTCCTGGGCCAGACGCTTGTCGAACAGCGCGTTGGCGGTTTCTTCCGCCGCGAGCATGGCTTCCTTGTGCACCAGGAAGCTGGCGTAGTCGCCGTCCCAGTCGATCAGGCCGCCACGGTCGAGTTCAAGAATGCGCGTGGCAAGGTTTTGCAGGAAGGACCGGTCGTGGGTGATGAACAACACCGCGCCCTGGAATTCCTTCAGTGCTTCTTCAAGCCAGGCGATTGCGCCGATGTCCAGGTGGTTGGTCGGTTCGTCGAGCATGAGCAGATCAGGCTCGGAAACCAGCGCCTGGGCCAGCAACACGCGACGACGCCAGCCGCCGGACAGTTCGGCGAGGGTCTTGTCGGCCGGCAGTTGCAGACGGCTGAGGGTGCTGTCCACCAACTGCTGCAGGCGCCAGCCGTCACGGGCTTCGAGGTCCGACTGCACGTGCATCAGCTTGTCGAGGTCTTCGGCGGTGACGATGTTCTGGCTGAGGTGGTGATACTGGGCGAGCAACTCGCCGACGCCATCGAGGCCTTCGGCAACCACGTCAAATACGGTACGGCCGTCAGCGACCGGCAACTCCTGGGGCAGCTCGCCGATCTTGAGGCCCGGCGCCCGCCAGACATTGCCGTCGTCGGGCATCTGAATGCCCTTGACGAGCTTCAACATGCTGGACTTGCCGGTGCCGTTGCGGCCAATGATGCAGACCCGCTCACCACGGGCGATCTGCCAGGACACCTTGTCCAACAACGGCATGGCGCCGAACGCAAGGGACACATCGCTGAATTTGAGCAGGGTCATGAGCTTCTCCAAAAACCGGGCGCGCATTCTACCTGAGATAACCCGGCAGATGGGCGGCTAATCGATGACAGGACGTCGTCCGGACTCGGTGGCCGGCCGATTGCAGGCCCGGGTTTGTTTCCATCCATCACGACGGGCGAGGCAGCGCTTCAACCCGCGCGGGCAACAGGCTAAGCTAGCCGCACTTTTCACGATGCATCTGCACGGAAGTCTCATGCGCAGTCGTTTCTTCAGCCTTTTGTCCTGCCTGCTTCTGTCGGCCACCGCTGCCCAGTCCGTCCAAGCGGTCGATCTCACCACCCAACGCCAGTATTACGATGAAGCCAAGCGGGCTTTGGCCAAGGGCGACGGCGGCCCTTATCGCACCTATGCCGCTGCGTTGGCGGATTACCCCCTCGAACCCTACCTGGCCTACGACGAACTCACCGCCCGCCTGAACAGCGCGAGCAACGAGGAAATCGAGAAGTTCTTCGCCGAGCACGGCGACCTGCCGCAAGCCAACTACATGAAGCTGCGCTGGCTGCGACTGCTGGCCTCGCGCGGTGACTGGCAGCCCTTCGTCAAGTATTACGACCCCAAGCTGAATTTCGTCGAGCTCGACTGTTTGTATGGCTCGTATCAGCTCAGCCACAACCAGCGCTCGGAAGGCTATGCCAACGCCGAGAAAACCTGGATGACCGGCAAGACGCTGCCGGCAGCCTGCGATACGTTCTTCACCCAGTGGGCGGTCGAAGGTCAGTTGACCGAGCAGAAACGCTGGCAGCGCGCCAAGCTCGCCGCGCAGGTGCGCAACTACGCGCTGGCCAATCAACTGGTCAACAGCATGACCACCCTCGCGCCCCAGGGCCGTTTGCTGATCGCTGTCGCGCAAAAGCCCGAAATGGTCAACAACCAGGGCCAGTTCATGCCGGCCGACGAGGCGATGTCCGATGTGGTCGGGCTGGGGCTGCGTCGCCTGGCCAAGCAGGACCCGCAGCGGGCCATGGAGCTGCTCGACAGCTACGCGCCGGTGCTGCATTTCTCCCACGAGGAACAGGTGCAGATCGCCAAGGAAATCGGCCTGACCCTGGCTCGCAGTTATGACGGCCGCGCCCTTGAGGTCATGACCAAGTACGACCCGGACCTGCGCGACAACACCGTCACCGAATGGCGCCTGCGCCTGTTGCTGCGGCTCGGTCGCTGGAGCGATGCGTACGAGCTGACCCGTCGCTTGCCCCAAGACCTCGCGACCACGAACCGCTGGCGTTACTGGCAGGCCCGCTCTCTCGAGCTTGCTCAGCCCAACAGCCCGTTGCTTCCGGGGCTGTACAAGGCGGTCGCGAAGGAGCGTGATTTCTACGGCTTCCTTGCCGCCGACCGCACCCAGACGCCGTACATGCTTAACAACAAGCCGCTGGTGATGAGCCAGGCGCTCATGACCAAGGTGCGCAACACGCCGGGCGTGCGCCGCGCGCTGGAGTTTTATGATCGCGGGCAGATCGTCGACGGCCGCCGCGAGTGGTACCACGTCACCCGGCGTTTCAGCCGGGACGAAATGGTTGCCCAGGCCAAACTGGCGTACGACATGCACTGGTATTTCCCGGCCATTCGCACCATCAGTCAGGCGCAGTACTGGGACGATCTAGATATTCGCTTCCCGATGGCCCACCGCGACACCCTGGTGCGTGAAGCGCAGGTTCGGGGGCTGCATTCAAGCTGGGTGTTTGCGATCACCCGTCAGGAAAGCGCGTTCATGGATGACGCCCGCTCTGGCGTCGGTGCCTCAGGTCTGATGCAACTGATGCCTGCGACCGCCAAAGAGACCGCGCGCAAATTCAGCATTCCCCTGGCCTCGCCGGCCCAGGTGCTCGATCCGGACAAGAACATCCAGCTCGGCGCCGCTTACTTGAGTCAGGTCCATGCGCAGTTCAACGGCAACCGGGTACTGGCTTCGGCGGCGTACAACGCAGGTCCGGGACGTGTACGTCAGTGGTTGAGGGGCGCCAATCACCTGGCCTTCGACGTCTGGGTCGAGAGCATTCCGTTCGACGAGACCCGCCAGTACGTGCAGAACGTGCTGTCGTACGCGGTGATCTACGGCCAGAAGCTCAATTCCCCGCAGCCGCTGGTGGACTGGCATGAACGGTTCTTTGATGATTTGTGAGGCTGCGCAGGGTAAGTGGGACTGGCGTTAGCCGGGAAGACGCCGGATTGGACGGCGTCGACGTGGCGGTGTGACGTCTGGCCTCTTCCCGGCCAAAGCCGGTCCCACTAGGCGAATCGCATACAGTCAGTGGGACCGGCTTTAGCCGGGAAAGCGTAAGAGCAAGCGCTCAATCACTCGAGCACCTCAACCTCCATCCCCACCTCGACCAGCCCTGGGCCATCGCTGACCAGGTTCTGGCCAAACCAGATCTCCCCTTCCCGCTCGCGATAGGTCTTCAGTGTGGTCATCGGTTCGCGATCCGGGCTGCGCTCACCGGTAGCAGGGTCGATCGTCGTCAGGATGCACCGCGAGCACGGCTTTAGCACCCGCAGTTCAACGCCGCCGATTCGAATCCGCTTCCAGCCATCCTCGGCGAACGGTTCCGCGCCGGACACCACCAGATTCGGACGAAAGCGCAACATCTCCAGCGGGCGGCCCACCTTCTGCGACAAATCGTCCAGTGAAGACTCCCCTATCATCAACAGCGGAAAACCGTCAGCGAACCCTACCCTGTCTTCCACCGTCCCGTAGCCTGAAGGCAGCCAGCGAGCGCGCTCTTTCGGCACATGCACCAGCCGCGTCGGCTTGCCCACCAGGGCGCTGACCCAACGCGCCGCGTCCTCGCCCGCGTCCGGCACCCGAAAAGTATCGCGCCAGATCGTGATGCCGCGCAGATTGGGCTCTTCATCGATCGGCACCGGCACATCCAGACTGCCCAGGCCCGGCGCCGACAGCGTCACCCCATCGCCCTTCCATAGCACCGAGAGCTGCGACATCTGCGGCAGCGCGCGCTGGCTGTAAAAGCGCCCAGTGGCTTCATCCACCAGCATCCAGCGACGATCGCCACTCATGCCCAACTCATCGAAACGGGCCTGCTGCAACGTCTCGGCCATGCAGGATTTGAGGGGGTACCGATACAGTGCGCTGAGGTGAAACATGTACGCGTCCTTTTGCCAGAGCGGAAAGCCACCACTCTATACGAGACGCCGGAAAACCAAGCGGTACAGATGCAAAAAAGCCCCTCCATACAGCAAGGGGCTTGAAACAGAACCGGATCAGTTGTCGAGCATGAGCCGCTCGCGGACCACGTCGACCAACTTGTCCGGCTGGAATTTGGAGAGGAAGTTATCGCAGCCAACCTTCTTGACCATGGACTCGTTGAAGCTCCCGGACAGCGAGGTGTGCAGCACGACATAGAGGCCGCGCAAGCGTGGGTCGTTACGGATTTCCGTGGTCAGGCGGTAGCCGTCCATTTCCGGCATTTCGGCGTCGGTGAAGACCATCAGCAGCTTGTCGGTCATGACTTCGCCGGTGTCCGCCCAGCCCTTGAGCATGTTCAGGGCTTTCAACCCGTCGCGGGCAACGTGCATCTTCACGCCGAGCTGACCCAGGGTGTCACGCAACTGCGAGAGCGCCACGTTGGAATCGTCCACCAACAGCACTTCGCGGCCAATGGCCCGGGCGAGGACCGGATCTTCCAGCTTGTCGCGGGAGACCTTGGCACTGTACGGCACGATCTCGGCGAGGACTTTCTCCACGTCGATGATCTCCACCAACTGGTCATCGACCTTGCTGATGGCGGTCAGGTAATGCTGACGCCCGGCGCTGGTCGGTGGCGGCAGAATCGCCTCCCAGTTCATGTTGACGATACGGTCGACGCCGCCCACCAGGAATGCCTGAACCGAGCGGTTGTATTCGGTGACGATGATTGTGCTCGAAGGCCCCGGCACCAGCGGACGCATGCCAATGGCCTGGGACAGGTCAATGACCGGCAGGGTCTGCCCGCGCAGGTTGACCACGCCGCACACGAACGGATGACGCTGGGGCATCAGTGTCAGCTTGGGCAGTTGCAGGACTTCCTGCACCTTGAATACGTTGATCGCGAACAACTGTCGGCCGGCCAGGCGGAACATGAGGATTTCCAGGCGGTTCTCACCTACCAGCTGTGTACGTTGGTCTACTGTGTCGAGAATGCCAGCCATCTGTTGCTCCTGGAGCAGGGTTCAAGTAAGTCCGCCTACCCTGTATCGGCAGCCCCATGACAGACCTTAATCGGGATAGAAACGCGCGTCGCGCCTTTGATATCACAATAACATCACTGCAGCCCCATCGACAGACCCGAGCACTGGCAGACCGGCGAACGGCGCGGCTTTCAGATGCGCGGCCCGATGACCGCCCAGTGCAACCTGCCACCACGAGTAGGGGTAACCCCTAAGGGCAATCGGGGCGAACCTGATATTCGGCTTTTCCAATAGCCATTACTGTGACGCCCTTCTCGTAAATGAATGGAGTCAGGCATGCGGTTGCGCTCGCGGAAGTTTCCCCACTACTCGCCGGAACCCTTGCGAAGGACCCTTCTCTTGAGGCCTGTGTGCAGATGACCGTTTCACGCGGTCATGCTGATCACGCCACCCTGCCCGGCCATTCGCAACAATCAGAAACGCCCTACAGACTTTCCAGTGCCTTCAACATTAACTTTGGGCCACTCGCCCCACGCGACCTGACGTCGCCATTTGTGAAGAGTGGAGATTGCACATGCTGAACGGCAATGAATGGCAGCAGTTGCACGCAGAGTTTCTCAGTGATACCCAGACACTCATGTGCCGCGCCGATGAATGCCTCAGTCATCTGGAATTGATCAGCGATGATGGTGACGCGATGGAATGCCTGCTCACCACATTGCACCACCTTGCCGGCAAGGCAGACACCCATCGCGTGGAAGCGGTCTGCGGTTTCGCCCGGCAGTTGCGTTATCTCCTATACTTCGCCAGCGCGGCCGGCCACTTGCAGCCAGAGGCATTGCCCACGCTCAAACGCTGCTTTGAGCTGATGGCCTGGCAGCTTGAACTCATCGACCCCCACACCGGATCGCTGGCGCTGGACGACAGTGAGCAGCGCGGTTTGCTGAACGCATTCGCCTACCAGTGCGGGGTGGGCAAGCCGGACAATAACGTCGCCGCCAATCCGGGCTGGTCGGTCAATCCCGGGCAGCGCGACGTGCTCGCCGCCAGGCACGCCGATCACAGTGAAACGCGATGAATGGCTGCTGATTTCCTGAACACGCACCCGCATTCCGGACTTGAAAGCTGACTGAACGGACAACCGGCTCTGTTGTTGGTGTGAATCGGGTTTCAACCTCAGCCCTTAATAACGCCGACAATTAAGGTACTATCGGCGCGCTCGAAAGAGCGCTTCAACCAGCACTTTTTCTGTCCATTCGACGAGTCGTTCGAACACGCTGTACCCATACAGAGGAAGTACAGCATTGTGTTTTTAGCAATGCCCTTTCAAATGGCCTGGCAGATCCGTCAGGTGTAGACATCCATTATCGATGGCTTCATCCGCTATGCATGGCAGCAGCAAATTCCCTGGCTTTCTGCGAATGAACCCCGGCAGCACCGTTCGCTGGGCAGGCCTGCTGTGCCTGGCGACCACGGGCTGCAATGTGATCGCGTACCTCGCGAGCGGCGCTCTGCCGCTGGAGCTGGCCATCGTCAACGGGCTGGCATTTGCGGGCCTCTGTTACAGCATGACCCGCCCGAACCGGACCATTCAGTTCCAGCCCAAGGAACTCGCCGATCACATGCTGCAGGTTCAGGAAACCGAACGTCATCGCCTGAGCCGCGAGCTGCACGACGACATCGGCCAGATGCTCACGGCAGCAAAAATGCAGAGCGACTGGCTGCAGCGCCGCGCCCCGCAGGAGCTGCACGCGCAGTGCTCGATGCTCATCAACACCCTTGATGAAACCCTGGCGAAGGTTCGCGACCTGTCCGCCATTCTCAACCCCCGACAGCTCACCAGCCTGGGACTGGAAGCCAGCCTGCGCGCGCATTTGCTGCGCACGCTGTCAGCCACTTCCGTGCAGTGGAGCCTGGAATGCCAGCAGCGCCTGGACGGTATTCCCGAAGAGATCGCGGTGGCGGCATTCCGCATTACCCAGGAAGCCGTGACCAATATGCTGCGCCACGCCCAGGCGCAAAACCTGCGCGTGCAACTGCAGCGCCGACCGGAAGGGTTGTGGCTGAACATTCGCGATGATGGTAAAGGCTTTGCGCCTGCGCTGAGCCCCGCCGGTCAGGGGCAGCGCGGTATGGCGGGCATGGCCGAGCGCGCGAGCTTGTTGGGGGGAGAATTGAACGTCGCCAGCAAGCCCGGGCAAGGCACTTGCATTCAGGCGTTGTTTCCGTGGGCGCCGCGTGTCCGCGGACGCGCTGAAGGCAGCAAGCCGTGAGTGTCTGCAACGTACTGCTGGTGGACGATCACGCGCTGATCCGCGCCGGTGTCCGCGCGCTGGTGTCGGACATCCCGGGTTACGCTGTCATCGGCGAGGCCAGCAATGGCCATCAATTGCTGGAAATGAGCCTGCAGCTGGGACCCGACATCATTCTGCTCGACATCTCCATGGGCGACAGCGACGGGCTGGACGCGTTGCAACGCCTGCGTCAGACGCTGCCGGACAGCAAGGTGCTGATTCTGTCGATGCACACCGAGCCATGCCTGATCATGCGCGCGCTGGCGTGCGGCGCCCACGGCTACCTCCTTAAAGATGCAACCGCCAGCGAGATCGAACACGCGCTGAACGCCCTGCGCGACGGAGAACGCTACCTGAGCCCGGCGATCGCTCACACGGTGATCAGCCAGGCATTGGTCAGCAGCCAGATGACGCCCGTCGAACCCGCCGAGGGTCATAACCTCACCGCCCGCCAGCTGGAAATCCTGCGGCTGGTGGTAAGGGGCACCTCAACCCGTGAGATCGCCGGCGGCCTCGGTCTGAGCGTCAAGACGGTGGAAACCCATCGCGCGCAGATCATGAAACGGCTGCACATCTACGACGTGCCCGGGCTGGTGCTGTTCTGTGTGAGGGAGAGAATCATCAGCCTGGACGACTGATGGCGTCAGATGAGCGTGCGGTCGCGGCTCATCTGGCGGTTGTTGATGCTCAGGCGAGTTGCCGCGTCTGCCCCAGCAACGGCGAATGCGACGGCAGGTGCACACGCAACGCGCCTGCTCGTGCCTCGAAACGGGTTGCTTCGCCGCTCAGCGGTTCGCCGTCGAGATTGATGTTCAGCCCCTGCGCCGACTTGAGCTCGACCCACGGCAGGCGCGCGCGGACGAACATGTTGTCGAGGCCCAGACCGCCTTCGAGCAGGCTCTTCAGGGTGCTTACCACCTCCTGGGGCGCTGGCAGAATGCTGATGTCCAGCAGGCCGTCATCGGCGAGGGCTTCCGGGCACAACGGATGGCCGCCGCCCGCCTGACGACCGTTGCCGATCCCCAGCGCCAGCATCTCGCCCTTCCAGTGAAAGTCCGGGCCGGTAAATTCGCCATAAGCCGCTTTCAACTCGCTGAAACGCGTAAGGCCGGTGAACAGATAGGCCGCACCACCGAGGATCTTTTTCAGGTCTTCGGAGGTGTTGGCGGTGACCTGGCTGCCAAAGCCGCCGGTGGCCATGTTGAGGAACATCTGACCGCCCACCGCACCCATATCAACCGCACGCGCCGGGACATCCAGCAGGTCGAGGGCTTGGTCGGGTTCCAGCGGCACACCCGCCGAACGGGCGAAATCATTGGCCGTGCCCAGAGGCATGATCACCAGACTGGCGTCGACTTCAGACAGCGCCAGCGCCTCCGCTACGTCGCGCAATGTGCCATCGCCGCCACCGGCGATGACCTGCCGATGACCGGCCTCCAGACCCTCACGTACCAGGCGCTGGGCATCGCCCGCTTCCCAGGTCACGCGCACGTCCAGTTCCCAGCCGTGTTTGCGCTTGCGCGCCACCGCCTCGCGGACATCCTCATTGAGCGCCTGCTTGCCGTGAAGAATCAGTAATGCCCTGCGCGCTGCCATGTCCCTTCCTTTTGCGTGTTCGAGTTGATGCGTGATGTGTTGACCGCGCGTGCTGCAAAAAAAGCCCCGTGGATGAAAAATCTTTTAACCCGGCGTCCTCGACAAGAAACGCCATGGAATTCGTCCGGACACGGCTGAAGTTGGATGTCAGCCCGCTCAGTGATGGCAAAAAGCCTTGAATGGCAGGGACTTACGCGTGCCGGGCTTGCCACCGCTTTGAGTTCACCTACGGGCAATGCCGATTTGCCGGGGGTTTACGCCCCATAAATAGGGGACGAGAGGCGTTAATTCCGCGTTACAGCCCCTTGAAATGCGCGGGCGGAAAGCGCCTAATCGACAAATAATTGGCTAATTCGCCCGAATGCTACGATAAAGTCATTAAATTGACTTTTCTCGGAATGATCGGGAATGCAGCCCCAGTCATTGATTCATGGATCGAAGAGGCGAGAACCCCATGCAACTGATTCCCTGCATTATCGCTGGCGGCGCCGGCACTCGGCTGTGGCCTGTTTCACGGGAGGCGATGCCCAAACCCTTCATGCGCCTGCCGGACGGCGAAAGCCTGCTGCAGAAGACCTTCAATCGCGCCAGCCAGCTGGACGGCGTCGAAAGCGTCCTCACCGTCACTAATCGGGAAGTGTATTTCCGCACCGTCGATGACTACCGGCTGCTGAACACGCACCAGTTGGCGCTCGAGTTTCTGCTCGAGCCGTTCGGCCGCAACACCGCGCCGGCCATCGCCGCCGCGGCGCTGCACGTTCAGGAGCGCTATGGCGACGACGCGCAGCTGTTGATTCTGCCGGCGGACCAGTTGATCACTGACGTTGCCGCGTTCGAGGCCGCCGTGCACAGCGCACGCAAACTGGCCGACGAGGGCTGGCTGGTGACGTTCGGTCTGATCCCGTCCCGCGCCGAAACCGGTTTTGGCTACATCGAGAAAGGCCAGGCCCTCAGCAGCGAGGCCTATCAGGTCGCGCGCTTCGTCGAGAAACCCGATGCCGTGACCGCCGAGGACTATCTCGCGGGCGGTCTGCATTTGTGGAACGCCGGGATGTTCTGCATGCGCGTCGATGTGCTGCTCGCCGAGCTGGAAGCTCACGCGCCCGACGTGCTGACCGCCGTGCGCCATTGCCTGGCGCAGTGCAACAGCAAGGAAGGCCGCAACGAGTTGCAGATCGAGCTGGACAGCACGACCTTCGCCCTGGCGCCGGACATTTCCATCGATTACGCATTGATGGAGCATTCGCAGAAGGTGGCGGTGGTGCCGTGCGAGATGGGCTGGAGCGACATCGGTTCGTGGCAGGCCATTCGCGAGCTGAGTCCGGCCGATGAACATGGCAACCGATGCAACGGCGAGGTGGTGCTGCACGACGTGACCAACTGCTACATCGACTCGAAGAAGCGGCTGGTGGGTGCGGTGGGTCTGGACAACCTGATCATCATCGACACGCCGGATGCGTTGCTGATTGCCGACGCCGATCGCAGTCAGGAGGTCAAGGTTATCGCGCAGGCGCTCAAGCGTCAGGGGCATCCGGCGTACTTGCTGCACAATACCGTGACCCGGCCGTGGGGGACTTACACGGTGCTGGAGGAAGGCAAGCGTTTCAAGATCAAGCGCATTGTGGTCAAGCCGCAGGCGTCGTTGTCGTTGCAGATGCATCACCACCGCAGCGAGCACTGGATTGTGGTCAGCGGCATGGCGCGCGTTACCAATGGCGAAGACGAGTTCATGCTGGATACCAATGAGTCGACCTTTATCAAACCCGGGCACACTCATCGGTTGGTCAATCCGGGAGTGATTGATCTGGTGATGATCGAGGTGCAGAGCGGGGAGTATTTGGGGGAAGACGATATCGTTCGGTTTACCGATGTGTATGGGCGGGTGCCTGAAGCAGCCAAGATTTAGGCGTTTCGCAGGTCCACCGCTAGACCCCCGGTGTTGCGTACGAAGGTCAAAATCAAGAGCGTCTGCCTAGGGGCAGACTGTTTCGGCTTCGCCGAGTTACTTGGAAAAGCACCCCAAGTAACCAAGGGTGCTTGCTCTCGGTTTGGCCCGACTTCGTCGGGTTCCCTCACTCCGACGACGCTCCGTGGGCCCGCGCCGAACGGACATCCATGTCCTAGCGGCGCTCTCGCCGCATCCATGCGGCTCGGCCCACTGCGCGTCGTCTGCGTTCGGCCTGCACCAAAG
>NZ_JASCOY010000051.1:0-40476 GCF_029960075.1 Pseudomonas sp. PS02290 | reverse complement strand
TGGCTTGGCTTAGGTAGAAATCGAAGGTGTAAAAGCAAGCGTGCCCGCAAGGGCGTCGTGTCCGTCCCCGGTTGGGCGACTGACACGACGCCCTTGCGGGCACGTGTTTTTCTACAAAAGAAAGCGCCTTAACGCACCAGGTGCAGGAACTGCAGGTGGCGCTCGTACTGGTCGAGGATGTCGTTGATGACCTGTTCCTTGGTGTAGCCCACCAGGTCGTAGTCCTGACTGCCCTCGCTCAAGTGCACTTCGGCGCGGTAATAACGGCGGTTGTTCAGCTGTTTGGAGCCCATGCCGCCGCGTGCGAAGGACGGTGTGAAATAGCCACGCATGGTCACCTGGTACACAAACGGACGCTCTTCACCGTGGCCGATTTCCAGGCCCACCGTGTCGTTGGCCGGATCCGGCTGAGTCACGACGGTCAGGCCCTTCTCGACGAACACTGCCGTCACTTCTTCAATCGCCGGGCGTACGGTCTGGTCGAGGAAGCGGTAAACCTCATCACGGGACGGGAACGCCACGGCCTGAGTCAGACGCTGACGCCAGCCGCCACGCCGGGATCCGGAGACCGGTGCCAGTGAATACAGCTGAGCGATCTGGCGCTGGGACTCCATGTAGAACGCCTTGTGCAGCCCCCACATCATCAGCAGCAGAATCAGCGAGAACGGCAACGAAGTCAGTACCACCGCCGACTTCAGCGCATCGATGCTGCCCGAGAACAGCAAGCCGCTGGTGATCAGCGCCGTCATCACGCCCCAGAACACACGCAGCCATTTCGGGCCATCTTCGTCCGGGCTGCCGCCTTTGGCAGAAAGCGTCGACAGCACCACGGTGCCGGAGTCGGCCGAAGTCACGAAGAACACGAAGCTGATGAACACCGTCACGGCAATGACCGTCCGGCTCCATGGGTACGTCTGCAGCATCAGGTAAAGGGTCATCGACGGATCGTCGATAGCCGATTGGCCCAACGCAGCCATGCCGTGGTTCAGCACCAGGTCGATGGCGCTGTTACCGAAAATCGACATCCACGCGAGGGTGAAGCCCAGCGGGATCAGCAGCACGCCGCAAACGAATTCACGAATGGTGCGACCACGGGAGATACGCGCGATGAACAGACCCACGAACGGCGACCAGGCAATCCACCACGCCCAATAGAACACGGTCCAGCCACCCAGCCAGTCGCTCGGGCCATCGTACGCATAGACGTCGAAGCTCTTGACCGGCAACGCGCCGAGGTAATCGCCGATGTTCTGCACCAGCGTATTGAGCAGGTGCTGAGTGGGTCCGGCAAACAACACGAACAGCAGCAGCGCGCAGGCCAGCAGCATGTTGATGTCGGACATGACCCGCACGCCTTTGTCGACGCCCGCAATGGCTACGAGGATTGCCGCGCCCATCATCAGAGTGATTAAACCGACCTGAATCCATTGGGTGTGCGGCACGTTGAACAGGTAGTCGAGCCCTGAATTCAGGTGCAGTACACCAAACCCCATGTCAGCACCGAGGCCGAAGATGGTGGCGATGATGCCGAAGCCGTCGACTGCGTAACCGATCGGGCCGTTGATGCGCTTGCCGATCAGTGGATACAGCGCTGAACGCAACGCCAGCGGCAGGTTGTGGCGATAGGCGAAGTAGGCCAGCGCCATGCCGACGAAGGCGAAAACGCCCCACCCGTGCAGGCCCCAGTGCAAAAACAGCAATTGCATGGCCTGGCGTGCCGATTGGGTGGTCCCGCCCTCACCCTGGGGCGGCTGCAGCATGTGGGTCAGCGGCTCGGACACGCAGAAGAAGAACAGCGTGATGCTGATCCCGGCGGCGAACAGCATGCCGGCCCAGGACAGGTAGCTGAATTCGGGTTCGTCGTGGTCCGCGCCGAGCTTGATCTTGCCGTAGCCGGACAGCGCAGTGACCACAACGAACAGCAGATACAGGGTCATGGCCAGCATGTAGTACCAGCCAACAGTGTTGGCGGCCCAGTTCTGCGCGGCGAGCAACCAGGCCCCTGAGGCTTCCGGGAAGCCGATCACGACCAGTCCGAAGATGAGGATGAAGCTGGCAGCGAAGTAGAAAACAGGGCCGTTCATGCGAACAGGCGAGCTGTTCGAAGCGCTTGAATTATTCATATGAATACCGCCGCGCGGGCGAGGGGATCGATCATGCAACGTAGATGCGGCAAAGGTAGGCCTCCTGAGATCAGCGGGCAGCGAACCACCGGTTTAACTTGATTGAACGTTCAATTAAAGCACGAATAGACGGCCGGAGACTAATGCACGGTGGCGTGACGCTTAATCAGGCGAGGGTAGGACGGACGACGAAAGCCTTTCGTTCCGTGGGTTCGGAAGGGTTTTCAATGCGCTGGAAAATTATGGAGGCCTTAGGTGGCGTTTGCAGACAAATCAATTGTGGGAGTGAGCTTGCTCACGAAGAGGTCGGTATATCCGCTACATTTCCAGCGGCTGGGATGCCATCTTCGTGAGCAAGCTCACTCCCACAAGGTTTGCGTTTGCTGCCTGACCGCATCGTCTGAGCAACGGGAGATGCCCTCCACAGTGAATTCCGTAGGAGTCAGTGCCGCGACCGACGCTACTTCGGACAGCCATCCTCGTGCTGCAGGCTCGCCTGATTGACGTTACTGCCCGCCGGGACGCCGCGCGTGAGCCACACGTTGCCGCCGATGGTCGAGCCCTTGCCGATGGTGATGCGCCCCAGAATCGTGGCGCCGGCATAGATCACTACATCATCTTCGACGATCGGGTGACGGGCATGGCCCTTGAGCAATTGGCCGTCTTCATCGGAGGGGAAGCGTTTGGCACCGAGGGTAACGGCCTGATAGATGCGCACGCGCTCGCCGATGATCGCGGTCTCGCCGATGACCACGCCAGTCCCGTGATCAATAAAGAAGCTCGGGCCGATCTGCGCGCCAGGGTGAATGTCGATGCCGGTGGCAGAATGGGCAAGCTCGGCGCTGATGCGCGCCAGCAGGGGCAAGCCGTTGTGATACAGGTGATGGGCCAGACGATGGTGAATCACCGCCAGAATGCCCGGGTAGCACAGCAACACCTCATCGACACTGCGCGCGGCGGGGTCACCGTGGTACGCCGCCAGCACGTCGGTGTCGAGGACGCGGCGAATCGTCGGCAGTGCGCTGGCGAAATCCTGAATCAGCCGTTCCGCATGCACATCCGCGCAGCTGGCATCCTGGCCTTTCTGCCGGGCGGCGTAGCGCAGTTCGAGCCGCGCCTGATCGAGCAGCGAGTTCAACGCCACGTCGAGGGTGTAGCCGACGTAGAAGTCCTCGCTCTCTTCGCGCAGGTCCACCGGCCCCAGCCGCATTGGAAACAGCGCGCCGCAGAGCGCATCGAGAATGTCGCGCATGGCCTCGCGGGAAGGCAGCTCGCGGCCGCCCTTCTCGCCGCTGATTCGGCCGTTGCTGGTACGCCAGTCATCACGCGCGGCGCGCAATTCGCCCACAATCCGCTGCAGTTGCCAGTGGCCGGTCACGCCCTCGGCGCAGGATTCCGGGGACAGGTCGGGAATAGTGCTCACGCAGATTTCTCCTCAATTCAACGGCGAGTCAGGCTGTAACGGCCGAAGTGGAATCACTCTACGACATCCCTTCGCGGCAAAAAAATAACTATTTTCGTGGGGCTTCTGTGCAGGGGATGGAGGACGCCGGGCGGTTGCCCTGTGGGAAACGTCTGCCTATAGTCCTGCGACTCAATTGCAGACCTGTCGACGCCACCATGATCAAACAACAGCTCGCCCGTTTTAATCGTCTGGAATTGCTCGGCGGTCCGACGCCCTTTGAAAAGCTCGAACGCCTTTCGAACTGGGCCGGGCGCGACATTTACGTGAAACGCGACGACATCACCCCGCTGGCCATGGGCGGCAACAAGCTGCGCAAGCTGGAATACCTCGCGGCCGATGCCCTGGCTCAGGGCTGTGACACGCTGATCACCGCGGGCGCCATTCAGTCCAACCATGTGCGTCAGACGGCTGCCCTCGCCGCCCGCCTCGGCCTGGGTTGTGTGGCGCTGCTGGAAAACCCGATTGCAACCGACGACAGCAATTACCTGGGCAACGGCAATCGCCTGCTGCTGGATTTGTTCGATACCAAGGTCGAATTGGTCGAGAACCTCGACAACGCCGACGACCAGTTACAAGCCCTGGCCAGCCGACTTCGCCTCAGCGGCAAGAGGCCCTATCTGGTGCCAATCGGCGGTTCGAATGCCCTCGGCGCGCTGGGTTATGTGCAGGCCGGTTTTGAACTGGCCGAGCAGATCAAGCAAAGCGGCCTGTCATTCGCGGCCGTCGTGCTCGCGTCGGGCAGTGCCGGCACCCACAGCGGCCTGGCGTTGGCGCTGGCGGAAGAACTGCCTGAGCTTCCGGTGATAGGCGTGACCGTGTCGCGCCCGGAAGAAACCCAAGCGCCCAAGGTTCAGCGCCTGGCCGAGCAAACCGTCGAACTGCTGGAAGAATCGTTGCCCGCCGCATTCAAGGTGCAGCTGTGGGATGAATACTTCGGCCCACGATACGGCGAGCCGAATGCCGGGACGTTGGCGGCAATCCGGCTGGTGGCCAGCCATGAAGGGCTGCTGCTGGATCCGGTGTACACCGGCAAAGCCATGGCTGGACTGCTCGACGGCATTGGCAGGCAGCGCTTCGAAGATGGCCCGATCGTCTTTCTCCACACCGGTGGCGCGCCAGCTTTGTTTGCGTATCAAGACGTCTTTTCGGCGGGATAGGGCCTTCGTCCCGCTGCCACGCAAGCCGTCGCGTGAACGCCATATTCCAGAAACTGATAAGCGATCCGCTTTTTATTATTTTTCATCGTTGGGTTCGAGTCTTATGATCGCCGCCAGCCGGCGTGCAGAGCCTTGCAGGCGACTGAAAAAGCTGGATAAACGCGTGATGCCAACGTAGCTTCGTCGGGTCTGATACTTGCCTGACATTCCAATTAAAACAGGGGACTTTCATGAACATGTCTGCAATCCGCCGCACCTTTCTGTTGTCGGCCTTTAGCCTGGTGCTGGGCACGGGTCTGGTTAGCCAGGCTGTCGCTGGCGATCAACTGGCAACCATCAAAAAGAATGGAACCCTCAATGTCGGCCTGGAAGGCACTTATCCACCCTTCAGCTTCGTGGGTGAAGACGGCAAGCTGACCGGTTTCGAAGTGGAGTTCTCCGAAGCACTGGCCAAGGAACTGGGCGTCAAGGTCAAGCTGCAGGCCACACCGTGGGCCGGCATTCTGGCCGCACTGGAGTCCAAGCGTCTGGATGTCGTGGTCAATCAGGTGACCATCTCCGACGAGCGTAAAAAGAAGTACGACTTCTCCGAACCCTACACCGTGTCGGGCATTCAAGCGCTGGTGCAGACCAAAGACGTCGGCGTGATCAAAACGGCCGCAGACCTGAAAGGCAAGAAAGTGGGTGTCGGCCTGGGCACCAACTACGAAGAATGGCTGAAAGCCAACGTGCCTGATGCCATCGTCAAAACCTACGACGATGATCCGACCAAATACCAGGACCTGCGTGTCGGCCGTATCGACGCCATCCTCGTTGACCGTCTCGCTGCGCTGGAACTGGTCGCCAAGACCAAGGACAAGCTGGCCGTTTCCGGCGAACCGTTCTCCCGTCAGGAATCCGGTATCGCACTGCGCAAGGGCGAGCCTGAACTGCTGGACGCGATCAACAAGGCCATCGACAAGCTGCGCGCCGACGGCACCCTCGCCAAGCTGTCGGACAAGTACTTCAAGGCTGACGTGACCAAATGATTCCAGAGAGCCTTCAGCTCGCGCTGGACTCCGCGCCCTTCCTGCTCAAGGGCGCGTATTACACGGTGGGCTTGAGCCTGGGGTCGATGTTTTTCGGATTGGTGCTGGGCTTCGGCCTGGCACTGATGCGTTTGTCGAAGATCTGGGTCATCAGCGCCGTCGCCAGGGTTTACGTCTCGTTCTTCCGTGGCACGCCGCTGCTCGTCCAGCTGTTCATGATCTATTACGGCTTGCCGGACCTGGGCATTGAACTGGATGCGATCACCGCAGCACTGATCGGCCTGTCGCTGAACATGGCCGCGTATGCCTGCGAAATCCTTCGGGCCGCGATCGGTTCGGTGGACCGAGGGCAGTGGGAAGCCGCTGCGAGCATTGGTATGACGCGCGCCCAGACCATGCGCCGCGCCATCCTGCCGCAAGCTGCACGCACCGCGTTGCCGCCCTTGGGCAACAGCTTTATTTCACTGGTCAAGGACACGGCGATGGCCGCCACCATTCAGGTGCCGGAAGTGTTCCGCCAGGCGCAGCTGATCTCTTCGCGGACGCTGGAAATTTTCACCATGTATTTCACCGTTGCGGTGATCTATTGGGTGCTGTGCAGCATCCTGGCGCATTTTCAAAATCGCCTGGAAGCACGGGCCAACCGCCACGATGTGGAGTCCTGAGGCATGATCACGGTTGAAAAACTGACCAAGCAATTCAAGGGCAACGAAGTGCTCAAGGGCATTGACCTGACGGTCGAGCCGGGCGAAGTGGTAGCGATCATCGGCCCTAGCGGTTCGGGTAAAACGACGCTGCTGCGCTGCCTGAATCTGCTGGAAGTGCCTACGAGCGGCAGCATTGTCGTGGGCGACATCAAAATCGATTTGAGCCGCCCGTTGAGCCAGCAGCAGGGTCTTATCCGGCAACTGCGCCAGCATGTCGGGTTCGTCTTTCAGAACTTCAATCTGTTCCCCCACCGCACGGCGCTGGAAAACGTCATCGAAGGCCCCACTGTGGTCAAGAAGATGCCGCGCGACCAGGCCATCGAGCTGGGCCGCGCGCTATTGGCGAAGGTCGGCCTCGCGGGTAAAGAGAACGCATATCCGCGTCGCCTGTCCGGCGGGCAACAGCAGCGTGTGGCGATTGCCCGGGCGCTGGCCATGGAGCCGGAGGTCATTCTGTTCGATGAACCGACGTCGGCGCTCGATCCCGAGCTGGTGGGCGAGGTGCTGAATACCATTCACGCCCTCGCCCTGGAGAAACGCACGATGGTGATCGTGACCCACGAGATGAGCTTCGCGCGGGACGTCGCCAACCGGGTGATCTTCATCGACAAGGGCGTCATCGTTGAACAGGGCGAAGCGAAAGAGCTGTTCGCCAACCCTAAAGAAGAACGCACAAGGCAGTTTCTTGAGCGCAGCAGGAATTAGTCCGACACGTTATGTGTTTAAAACGGCGCCAATAGGCGCCGTTTTCTTTGTCGTTCATATTTAGAAAAGCGTTGACCCACTAAAAGTCCTACTATTTCGACGCCGGCTAGCCGTCATCAATCTATCTGCTTTTTCAATACGAACAGCGCTCACTGTCTCTACTTCCCCGCAACGTTGATTGACCATTTCCTCGCCCACAAATAACTGTCGCTGACACTTTTCATTAGCCTGCTGACTGCGGAATACGGCGCGCCCGGCGGCTCAGGTAGGACCACAGTCGCACCCCCCTCCCCATAAGCAACGCCCAACTGTAGGAAACTTCTGCATTTGCGTTACACACACTTTAAAAACTTAATGACTGTTGACACAAACACCGCAACACAATTAGCTGAAATCGCTCTCGGTTTATTCTTTTTCCAGAACAGCAACCCACTAATTACCACCGTTTGTAATGTTTGCCATGTCTATGCATCCCGGCGTGTACTAGTGCCAGTCGTTTTCACGCTGCAGTTGCAATGAATTAATCACCTGACTTGCCTTGATCCAGGCACGCATTCGAAGAGTATTAAAAGATGATCCGTATCCCTGTAATGACTCAGTCTTTCAAGTTGATGGCGCCGTATCTTCCGCAGTCGAACAAGCATGGGATTGGCGCCCTGGCGGCGGCCGATCTGCGAGTGCACATCGACCCCTGGCCAGAGATGGACTGCGGTGATTTGATCGAATTGTTTTGGGGAGGCTGTTATGCCGCCTCAAAACTTTTATCGGAGTCCGACATCGGGCACACATCCGTCCTACATGTACCCGAAAGTTTTCTTCGAAGTGGAAAAGTGAAAACCTACTATCGCGTTACCAAAATTGGCAGCGAACCCATTAAATCTCCCGGCGCCAAGCTATGGGTCAAACTGGAGATTCCCGGCGGTCAATTGGTCAGCGGCGAGGGCGATGAGAATCAGGGACTGGCACCGGTGACGTTCGCCGAGTCGGTCATGCAGGACGGTTTGACTGCGCGCCACTTCGATGAGGGCGTACAGCTCACCCTCGACGCTTATCCCAACATGGATGCCTACGATGAAATCACTCTTCGCTGGGGCGACATGCGTCTGGATCTGCCAGCGCTCACCCAAGAAGAGGTCGGCCTGCCCATCGTGGTTGAAGTACCAGCAGAATTGGTGCGCGAGGCGGGCGATGACCCGCACCTGGAGGCGAGCTATTGCGTGATTGACCGGGTCGGCAATAACTCGCGTTGGGCGCCGGCGCGATTGATCAAGGTATCGACCGACATGACCGATGAGGTCGGAGCTTGATATCGACCCCGCTCAAGACGCTGTCGCGGCGCACCCTCGGCGTGCCGCGATACGTCTGCCGCCCAGCGTGCTGCAACCGTGAACGGCGCTACGGATCAGGCACAGAGAAGAAACCTCCCACATCATCTCCATCAGCGTCCTACAGCTTCCCCCTGGATACGCGGGAACGGGCTGCTAGCCTGCGGTGAACCCCCCCACAAGGTGTTCGCCATGCCCTTCAGACATTTGGTCAAGTACATGATTCTGGCGCTGGCCTTCGGTTCATGCCTGACCTACACGCAAGCCACGGCGCTGGCGACAGCAGCGGCCATTTCGCCTTCTATGCTTATTCCTAAATGTGAGTTTATTTAATGTTTATACACGCTTAGGGTATATGCACCGGACCACCGGACCATCGTCAATTTTCCCGCCGCTATCGCGGTATTGATTCGAGGTTCGAATGGTCAAGCACAACGACCCCAGTGCTCGCGCTCGTGAAGGTCACCACCATGACTGATCTGAACGCCCTTTCTGTCCAGCACACCCTGGACGTGGCTCCTCCCCTGCTCCCTGCCAACGTACTGCGCAACGACGCCGATGCCCTTGCCGCGGCCCATGAACTGGCCGCGATCGTGCGCCCGAATGCCGCCACGCGAGACCGCGAGCGGCAACTGCCCTGGTCGGAAATCGAGTTGTTCAGCCGCAGCGGCCTGGGCAGCATCACGGTACCGCGCGCATACGGCGGGCCGCAGGTGTCATTCGTAACCGTGGCCGAGGTCTTCGCCATCCTCTCGGCGGCTGACCCTGCCGTGGGCCAGATTCCGCAAAACCACTTCGGGATTCTCAACTCGCTGATCGGCAGCGCTACCGAGGCGCAGAAAGAAACCCTGTTCGCCAGCGTGCTCGGCGGCGCACGTATCGGCAACGGCGGCCCCGAACGCGGGACCAAAAACACCCTCGACGTCAGAACGCGAATAACTGCGGACGGTGATCAGTTTTTGCTCAATGGCCGCAAGTTCTACTCGACCGGCGCGCTGTTCGCCCACTGGGTGGCGGTCAAGGCCATCAATGACGACGGCAAACAAGTGCTGGTGTTCGTGCCACGCGGGACGCCGGGGCTGCACATCATCGACGACTGGTCCGGCTTCGGTCAGCGCACCACCGCCAGCGGCAGCGTGCTGCTGGAAAACGTGCGCGTGAGTGGCGAACTGGTTGTTGATAACTGGAAGCTGGGCCTGTCTCCGAACATTCAGGGCGCGGTCTCGCAACTGATTCAGGCCGCCATCGATGCGGGCATTGCCCGGGAAGCCATCGACGAAAGCATTCGTTTTGTGCGCGAGCGTTCGCGGCCGTGGATCGACGCCAATGTCGAGCGCGCCGGTGACGATCCGTATGTGATCGCTGACATCGGCAAGCTGAAACTCGAGCTGCACGCCGCCGAAGCGCTGCTGCGCAAGGCCGGCCGTGCGCTGGATGACATCGCCGCCGAACCCATCGACGAACAATCAGCGGCGCGGGCGTCCATCGTGGTCGCCGAAGCCAAGGTGCTGACCACGCAAATCGCCCTGCAGGCCAGCGAAAAGCTGTTCGAGCTGTCGGGCAGTCGCGCGACGCTGGCCGAATTCAATCTCGATCGTCACTGGCGCAACGCGCGGGTTCACACCCTCCACGACCCGGTGCGCTGGAAGGTCCACGCCGTCGGCGCCTGGCACCTGAACGGCGCCCTGCCCGCCCGTCACTCCTGGATATAACCAGACCACTGGAAGCACACCTATGAGCCTTCAAACCTTGCCGCGTGACACGCAGGCGACCGCCGTGACCGCGATCATTCGTGACGACGCCGAGGCGCTGCGTATCGCCCGCACGCTGGCGGAAGATTTCAAACAACAGAGCGCCACCCGTGATCGTGAACGGCGCCTGCCCCATCAGGAACTGGAAGCGTTTTCCCGCTCGGGACTGTGGGGCATCAG
Organism: Pseudomonas sp. PS02290; assembly: GCF_029960075.1. Taxonomy (NCBI): domain Bacteria; kingdom Pseudomonadati; phylum Pseudomonadota; class Gammaproteobacteria; order Pseudomonadales; family Pseudomonadaceae; genus Pseudomonas; species Pseudomonas sp. PS02290. Next base: position 30,035 of record NZ_JASCOY010000051.1, on the reverse strand, counting down.
CGTGCCAAAGGCCTTTGGCGGCGCTGGCGTGTCCAATGTCACCCTGGCCGAGGTCATTCGGATCATCTCTGCCGCCGACGCCTCTCTGGGGCAAATTCCACAGAACCACTTTTACGCGCTGGAAGTGCTGCGCGTGAATGGCAGCCCGGCGCAGCAGGCGCGTCTGTACGCCGAGGTCCTCGCCGGTCAGCGCTTCGGTAACGCGCTGGCTGAACTGGGTACCAAAACCGCCCACGACCGCACCACCCGACTGAGCCGCGACGGCAACGGCTGGCGCATCAACGGCCGCAAGTTCTACGCCACCGGCGCGCTTTACGCCCAACGCATACCGACCTCGGTGGTCGATGAAAACGGCGTGCAGCAGCTGGCATTCGTGCCAGCCAACGCAACGGGGCTGAGCGTGATCGATGACTGGAGCGGCTTCGGCCAGCGCACCACGGGCAGCGGCTCGGTGGTGTTCGATAACGTGTACGTTGACGCCGACGACGTGGTGCCGTTTCAGACCGCCTTCGAGCGCCCGACCACCGTCGGCCCTCTCGCACAAATCCTCCATGCGGCCATCGACACCGGCATCGCCCGCGCGGCCTTTGAAGACGCGCTGCATTTCGTGCGCACCCGCACGCGGCCCTGGATCGACTCTGGCATCGAAAAAGCCGTCGATGACCCGCTGACGCTGCACAGCTTTGGCAAGCTCGGCATTCGCCTGCACGCCGCCGAAGCCCTGCTCGAACGTTCGGGGGAATTCCTGGATCGAGCCCAGGCCGAGACCACGCCAGAGAATCTGGCCCAGGCATCGATTGCGGTCGCGGAGGCGCGGGCGATCAGCACCGACATCTCATTGGAAGCCGGCAGCACCTTGTTCGAACTCGCCGGTTCCCAGGCCACGCTGGCGGAGCACGGCCTTGACCGGCACTGGCGCAACGCGCGGGTCCACACGTTGCACGACCCGGTGCGCTGGAAGTATCACGCCATCGGCAACTACTACCTCAATGACGTCAACCCGCCACGCCGGGGGACGATCTGATGAGCAAGAAAAAGATCCTGCTCAACGCGTTCAACATGAACTGCATCGGCCACATCAACCACGGTTTCTGGACACACCCACGGGACACGTCCACCCAGTACAAGACCCTCGAATACTGGACCGAACTGGCGCAGTTGCTGGAGCGCGGGCTGTTCGACGGGTTGTTCATCGCGGACATCGTCGGGGTCTATGACGTCTACCAGAAGTCGGTGGACGTAACCCTGAAGGAATCGATCCAGTTGCCGGTGAATGATCCGCTGTTGCTGGTATCGGCCATGGCCGCGGTCACCAAAAACCTCGGCTTCGGCCTGACCGCCAACCTCACTTACGAGGCGCCGTATCTGTTCGCCCGGCGCATGTCGACGCTGGATCACCTGACCCGCGGCCGCGTGGGCTGGAACATCGTCACCGGGTATCTGGACAGCGCCGCGCGCGCGATGGGCTTGACCGAGCAAATCGAACACGACCGCCGCTACGACCAGGCCGATGAATACCTGGAGGTTTTGTACAAGCTGTGGGAAGGCAGTTGGGAGGACGACGCAGTCATCGAGGACCGTCAGGCGCGCATCTACGCCCAGCCGGAAAAAGTCCATTACGTGCGGCACAGCGGCGAGTTCTATCAGGTGGAAGGTTATCACCTGTGCGAGCCGTCGCCGCAGCGCACGCCGGTGCTGTTTCAGGCGGGCAGTTCCGAGCGCGGTTTGCAGTTTGCCGGCAGCAACGCCGAGTGCGTGTTCATCAGCGCGCAGAACAAACCCGCGACCCGCGAGCAGGTCGACAAGGTCCGCGCCAGTGCCGTGGCCGCCGGGCGCAACCCCGATGACATCAAAGTGTTCATGGGCCTCAACGTCATCGTCGGCCCCACCGAAGAAGCGGCGCGGGCCAAGCACGCGGAGTACCTGAACTACGCCAGCGCCGAGGCAGGGCTCGCGCATTTTGCTGCGTCCACCGGCATCGACTTTGCCGACTACGAGCTCGACGAGCCGATCCAGCACGTGAAAGGCAACGCCATTCAGTCGGCCACGAAGATTCTCAAGAACAACGACTGGACCCGCCAAAAGCTGCTCGATCAACACGCCCTCGGCGGCCGTTACATCACGCTGATCGGCTCGCCCGAGCAGGTGGCCGACGAGCTGGAATCGTGGATCGCCGAAACCGGCCTGGACGGCTTCAACCTGACCCGCATCGTCACCCCGGAGAGCTACGAGGATTTCATCGATCTGGTGATCCCCGAGCTGCAACGGCGCGGCTCATACAAGACCGCATACGAGCACGGCACTTTGCGCGAGAAGCTGTTTGAGGACGGCAACGCTCGACTGCCGGAACGGCATGCGGGGGCGGCTTATAGAACACGTAGCAATCTGTAGGAGTGAGCTTGCTCGCGAGACGGCCTTACAAGCACCCCAAATTCAAACCAGACCACTGACACGGATTACCCCTCAATGATCAAAACCCTCCTCACCCTCGCGCTGTCCCTGGGCCTGTTTGCCGGCGTCACCCACGCTGCCGATCAACCGCTCAAAGTCGGCACCACGGCGGCGTTCGCCATCCCGCTGGAAGCGGCCGTCGCCGAAGCCGATAAACAAGGCCTGAAGGTCGAGCTGGTGGAATTCACCGACTGGATCGCGCCCAACGTCAGCCTCAACGCTGGCGACATTGACGTGAACTACTTCCAGCACATCCCGTTTCTGGAAAACGCCAAAGCGGCGTCGGGTTTTGATCTGGTGCCGTACGCGCCGGGCATCATCAACAATGTCGGGCTGTACTCGAAGAAGTACAAAAGCTTCGATGAGCTGCCAACCGGCGCCACCGTCGCAATCGCCAATGACCCGATCAATAGCGGACGCGGCCTGCAACTGTTGGCCAAGGCCGGCTTGATCACGTTGAAACCGGGCGTGGGTTACAAGGCCACCGAAGACGACATCACCGCCAACCCGAAGAAGATCAAGCTGATCCAGGTCGAAGCCGTGCAGCTGGTGCGCGCCTATGACGATGCCGATCTGGTGCAGGGCTACCCGGCCTACATTCGTCTGTCGAAGACCTTCGATGCTGGCTCGGCGATTCTGTTCGACGGCCTCGATCACCCGGAGTACGTGATTCAGTTCGTCATAAAGCCCGACCACAAGGATGACCCGCGTCTGGCCAAGTTCATCGACATCTACCAACACTCGCCGGTCGTGCGAGCCTCGCTGGATAAGGTCAATGGCTCGCTGTATCAGGTTGGCTGGAAGAACTGATCATGACGGCATCCGCGCAACGCGCTTTGACGCTTGAGGGTGCTGCGGCTCCCCATGCCGCCGAGCAAGCAGAACTGCATCCTGAGAAGCAACGGGCCCATGTGCGCTTCATCAATCTGGGCAAGGTCTATGAAGGTCCGCAAGGGCCGGTGCCGGCGCTTACGGGCATCGATCTGGATATCCAGCGCGGTGAGGTTTTCGGCATCATCGGCCGCAGCGGCGCAGGCAAATCGTCGCTGATTCGCACCATCAATCGTCTGGAAAAACCCAGCAGCGGACGCGTGCTGATCGATCAGGTGGACATCGGCGACTTCAACGAAGACACGCTGGTGGCGCTGCGCCGACGCATCGGCATGATCTTTCAGCATTTCAATCTGATGTCGGCCAAGACCGTGTGGCAGAACGTCGAGCTGCCGCTGAAGGTGGCGGGCGTGCCGAAGGCGCAGCGTCAGCGCAAAGTCGCCGAGCTGCTGGCATTGGTGGGGCTGGAAGGCAAGCACACCGCCTATCCCGCGCAATTGTCGGGCGGGCAAAAGCAGCGCGTCGGCATTGCCCGGGCGCTGGTGCATGATCCAGCGATTCTGCTGTGCGACGAGGCGACCTCGGCCCTCGACCCGGAAACCACGCAATCGATTCTCGGCCTGCTGCGCGAGATCAATCAGCGCCTGGGCCTGACGATCATTTTGATCACCCACGAGATGGCGGTGATCCGGGAGATCTGTGACCGGGTGGTGGTGCTGGAAAAAGGTGAGGTCGTCGAGCAGGGCCCGGTCTGGCAGGTGTTCGGCAACCCGCAGCATGAAGTGAGCAAGACGCTGCTGGCGCCGCTGCAACATGCGCTGCCGGAGGATTTGCAGGCGCGCTTGCAGCCGCAGCCATCCGAACAACACGTCAGCGTTGTGCTGGACCTGCAATTCACCGGCAGCGACGGCAAGGAGCCTGATTTGTCGGCACTGTTCAATGCATTTGGCGGGCGGGTGAGCCTGCTGCATGGCGGCGTCGAACGCATTCAGGGGCGTGCGCTGGGTCACCTGCTGCTGGCGGTAAGTCATTCGCCGCTGTCGGCGGACGAATTGCTCAATCGTGCCCGCAAACACGCGCAGCACGCGGAGGTATTGGGTTATGTGGCTTGATCGTCTGTGGCAGGGCGTCATCGACACCTTTCTGATGGTGGGCGTGTCGTCGCTGATTGCGTTGATTCTGGGCATTCCACTGGCGGTGATTCTGGTCACCAGCGGCAAGGGAGGCATTTTTGAGGCGCCCAATGTGAACCGGGTGCTGGGCGCGTTCGTGAATATTTTTCGTTCGGTGCCGTTCCTGATTCTGATGGTCGCGCTGATTCCGTTCACGCGGCTGATCGTCGGCACGACCTACGGCGTGTGGGCGGCGGTGGTGCCGCTGACCATCGCGTCGACGCCATTCTTCGCGCGTATTGCGGAAGTCAGCCTGCGCGAGGTGGACCACGGCCTGATCGAAGCGGCACAAGCGATGGGCTGCCGCCGGTGGCACATCGTCTGGCACGTGCTGTTGCCCGAAGCGCTGCCGGGCATCGTCGGCGGATTTACCATCACCATTGTGACAATGATCAATTCGTCGGCCATGGCCGGTGCCATCGGCGCGGGCGGCCTGGGCGACATCGCTTATCGCTACGGTTATCAGCGGTTTGATACGCAGGTGATGCTCACCGTGATCGTGTTGCTCGTGATCCTGGTAGCGGTGATTCAGTTGGGCGGGGATCGATTGGCATTGCGACTGAACAAGCGCTGATCAAAGAGCGCCTTCCCTGCAGGACTGGCTGAATCCGGTCCCACTATCGGCATGCGTTCATTCAGTAGGACTGGCTTTAGCCGGGAAAGCGTCAGGCGTCACCCTGCAAAGTTGATGGCGCTGACACGGGCCCCTTCCCGGCTGAAGCCGGTCCTACTAACGGCGTGCGTTCATTCAGCTGGACTGGCTTTAGCCGGAAAAGCGCCAGGCGCCACACTGCAAAATTGATGGCGCTGACACGGGCCTCTTCCCGGCTGAAGCCGGTCCTACTAACGGCATGCAGTCCCGCCAGGAGATCGCAATTCGGGAGCGGGGTATATTGGCGGCCTTATTCGCCCAGACAACCACCTCATGAAACTTGATCAAACCGACCTCGCCCAGATCACGGCCACTACCCTCGGCAACTACAACGATGTCGCCGAGGGTTTTCGCGAAGGGACCCGCGACCATGATGTGAGCCAGAACATTGATGCGCTGCTGCGCAATATCACAGGCCCGGCGCCGTTTCAGATTCTGGATTTCGGCTGCGGGCCTGGCCGTGATCTGCAGACCTTCACTGCCATGGGCCACATCGCCACTGGCCTGGATGGCTCCGAACGCTTTGCCGAGATGGCCCGCGCCGACAGCGGCTGCGAGGTGCTGCACCAGAACTTCCTGGAACTTGATCTGCCCGCAGAACGCTTCGACGGCATCTTCGCCAACGCCTCGCTGTTCCACGTACCGCGTCAGGAATTGCCTCGGGTGCTGCGTGAGTTGCGCGCCGCACTCAAGCCCGGCGGCGTGCTGTTCAGCTCCAATCCCCGAGGTGACAATCAGGAAGGCTGGAAAGGCGAGCGCTATGGCGCGTTCCATGATCTGGAGTCGTGGAGCGCGTTACTGACCGAGGCCGGGTTTACCGAAGTCGAGCATTACTACCGACCGCCGGGATTACCGAGAGATCAACAGCCATGGCTGGCGAGCGTGTGGCGCAAGGTCTGACCGCTGCAGGTCTCCCGTAGCGAGACTCGGAAAACCTGGCGCATCAGCCGCCCTCGCCTGTTGCGTGATAGACGCTGACCGCTCCGTCAGGCGCAACCGCCGTCACGCTATGCCCTGCATACCGGGTCGTCCCTACCTCACGGGTCCCACCATCGAAGTTCGCCACCAGTCTCGTTCCGTCCGCGAACGTGGTCTGCTGAACTTGTCGATCAAGCGTCAGCCAACTGAACGCCGTCATCGCCTGGGTACCAAGGCGCTCATGCAGTGGCCTGAAAAACCGGTCCTGACGCTGCATCACCGGCAACCGCTCGCCCAGCGTCGCGCTGCTCAGGTGATACAGCGGCGGCACGTTGTAGAGCAACTGGGCGAGCTCGTTCTCCTGCCTGACATTGACCAGTTTCAGGCTGTCAAAAAGCCAGTGATGAGTCGTGATGACCGATCCATGGAACACGGCCTGATAGAGCGGCAGGCGGGTCGTCGGATTGAAGTGAATGGTGCGATAAGGCTCCTTGATCGGTACCGGTTTGAAGAACACGTCCGGCTGCTCCGGCGGGTACCAACTGCCCAGGTACCAGCGGGAGGACTTGTGCTGGCTGAGCTCCGGATCGCCCCATCCGATCACCGGCGTCTGCATGCCGTGGGCGAAAAGGATGCCTTGGGCGGTGACGGCATTGCCGTCCTCGGAACCTGAGGGCAGCGCTCGGGCTTCAGCCACCCACTGCGAAGCACTGACATTAGCGGCGGCGTTTTGCATCTCGGTCATGGTCGCGCCGGGCCGATAGCTGTCGAACAGCATCCCCGTGGCATAGGCGTCCAGAAACCAGCTATTGAAACCGGCAGCGGCCTGGACAGCTGTAACCCGCGCCTCCATTAAAGGCCGGACACAATGCGGATCGGTGTAATGCCCGGACTGTTGAAAACCGGCTTTGAACGTTCCGTCCTTCAGCACAATGGCGCATTGACGGTGTGCGTCGCTGCCCAGGTGAGCGGTCACCCAGTCCGGGTTTTCATGGGTCGCCAGAGCCGTTTCGTAGGAGTCATAAGGCGCAATCAGATACCCCGCCTGCACAGCGGCGCGAACGGCTTCGGGATGCCAGAGACCTCCCTCCCAACCTTCGCCGAGCCCCAGCCACAGTCGTGGCAAACCAGATGCTTGCAGGCTCTCGATACCCTTCAGGGATAGCACGCCGCCCCATGTCGACGGGTCATCCGCGAGGGCGCCGGCAAACAGACGGGCGACTTCCCCGTGAAGCTCACCGTAACGCGACGTCAACCGCGACACGTCGGGCTGGGCATCACGTTGCCATGCTTGTCTTGCGACAGAGTTGAACGCCCTGTTGAGACTGCGCAACAGGGCGACTTGTTGCCAGCGCTGCAATTGTCCCTGGCTGCCACTCAGCAAAACCAGGGTTTCTTTATCCAGCCCATTGCGCAACTGCACGGCCAGTGGGTCGTCGGACGCAAGGACCTGAGTCAGACGGCCCCAAGACTGAATATCATCAAGGGCCAACAGGTCGTTGCCCCACAGATAGACGTGGGCGGCGCCGAGCAGCTTGCGCGCCTCTGGGGTTTTCTCGAACTTGCTTTCCAGCGTCTGATAGTCGCCATTGTCGATGAGCCACTGCCGGTAACGCCTTGCGCCAGCGAGCGGGTCGGCGGCATCCAGCGACAGGCGAAAGGTCATTGGCGTGCTGAGATCCAGCGCCGTGAACTCATGTCGGGCGGACAAACCCAGGGCGTCACCTTGGGGATGCAAACGAAGGCGGTTGTTGAATGGATGGGTCAACAGCCAGGTCAGGGTGAATGCGCCGTGGTCCATGCCCCATAACGGGAGACTGAGGTCCTGAGTGGTATTGATCTCGCCCTGGGTCACAAGAAACTGCTGCCAGACAGTGTTCCCGCGAGGCACATAATGCCCCTCGGCCATCGGCCAGATCAGCGCCTTGCCCATGGCGTCGCCTGGCTGATTCAGGAACTCCAGCACTCCCGTATTCCGGGCCTTGATGGTCAGCAAGAGGTCACGTTGCTGCAGCCGGACTTCGAGATGCCAGGCGCCCTCGTCCCACTGCCACGCGAGGTAGTCCTGCGAAGTCTTGAGCTCACTGACGCGATGCGCCTTGACCCCGCTTGACGCTTGCAAGGCAGGTTGCCCGCTCGGCGAGACGCGGACCGCGAGTGTCTGCGGATCAACGTCCACCCGCCAGAAGTCGTTTTCCAACGTTTCAGCCGAACTGCCGAATGGGAGCATCCAGCCCAACAAGAGGCAGACACACAAGCGTACCAAGGAAAAAGACATGTCGAGCCCCGCGAAGCGATTCAGCGGGGCACAGTAAGGCAGGGACCGACGAGTGTCTGTCGGACCGTTCCTAAATCACGACTGGCCTTGCCCCACCTCGCAAATGCTCGCTCAACTGACGGGGGTCCGGGACTGTCATTTCTGACAGTAGCCCCTTCCTTTCCCCGCGCACACACTGGACCCGCGCCATGAGTGCCAACCACGATCCAGTTGCCTGATGAACACAGGCTGCCAATCGCCAATCAGCAAGGGAATGACGATGAGTAATTTATTGAAAAACAGTGACTTCGCATCGGGCGAATTAGAACCCTGGACCATCACCCCCACTGAGGTCACTGGGGGGATCAAGAAAGAGGGGGCGGTTTACTACGTGCAGCTGGCAAAGGCAGCCGGTCTGTCCCAGTCCCTCCCGGAGGGCAATTATAAACCCAGCAAATTTACTTTTTATGTGCGGGCCGGGGAAATCATAAAGCCCGGCGATTCCATACTATTCAGTTATGGGGTGCTGATCAGTACGGTCGGGAGCGCCGAGGCGTTTGGTGACATTTCGGTAGCAACCGAGGAGTGGAAGAAAGTCACTCTCGAGATGAAGCGCAAACCGATCCCTGCCACTACGGTGACCGTGCAGGTACACACCGTCTCTGATCCGGAAAAGTTGAAAACTCAGGCAGGGCAGGTGCATTTCAAAGATTTCGAGCTGACCTGACAACCCCCTCACCGGTGCGCAGATAAAAAGCGGAAGTGGCCACCCGACCGCTTCCGCCTGAACCATAGGTATTAATGCGCGGGAGAGGACGCGCCGTCGTCCGTATCGTCATCACGGCGGTGTTGCTCTTCCTGCTGGCGTTCCTGATGTTTGCGCCGCTCCTCCTCACTCGGCTCCTTGATCTTGTACCAGGCCACGTACAGCGCCGGCAGGAAAAGCAAGGTCAGCAGGGTCGCGATGATGATCCCGCCGATCATTGCGTAAGCCATTGGCCCCCAGAACACTTCGCGGGCGATCGGGATCATGCCCAGGCTCGCCGCCGCAGCGGTCAGCAGGATCGGACGGCGCCGGTGTTCCGTGGCTTCCGCCACCGCATCCCACGGCAGATAGCCCGCCACCTCGTACTCATGAATCTGGGTCACCAGAATCACCGAGTTGCGGATGATGATGCCGATCAGCGCCAGAATCCCGAGGATCGCCACAAAGCCCATCGGCGTTCCGGTCGGCACCAGCGCGAGCACCACGCCGATCAATCCCAGCGGCGCGACACTGGCGACGATGAACATCTTCTGCACGCTGTGCAGCTGGATCATCAGGAACGTCGCCATCAGGAAGATCATCAACGGCACGACCTTGGCGATCGGCCCTTGGGCCTTGCCGCTCTCCTCCACCGTACCGCCCGTGGCGACCTTGTAGCCCACCGGCAAACCGGCGGCGAATTTGTCGATCTCGGGCTTGAGCTCCTTGACCAGGTCAGTCGGCTGCATATCGTCGCTCACGGCCGCCTTGAGCGTGATCGTCGGTTTGCGATCACGACGCCACACCAGCGGCTGTTCCAGCTCGTAGCGCACGTTGGCAAACGCCAGCAGCGGAATCGACGTGCCCTGAGGCGTGACGATCTGCAGGTTCTGCAGGGTTTCCGGCGACCCGCGCTCGGCATCCACCGCGCGCCCGACGACATTGATCAGGTAGATGTCGTCGCGCACCTGGGTCACCGCCGAGCCGGTGACGACGCTGTTCATCAGCTGCGCAACGTCCTCGGACGACAGCCCCAACTGCCGCGCCTTGTCCTGATTGATGTCGATGCGCAGGACTTTCCCGGGCTCGTTCCAGTCGTAGATCATCTCGCCGATGTGTTGATTCTTGTCGAGCAGGGTGGCGAGTTCGATGGCGTGCTGGCGCACTTCATCAATGTTCTCGCCGCTGACCCGGTACTGAATCGGGCGCCCCACCGGCGGCCCCATTTCCAGCGCCTGCACATAAGTGCCGATGCCGACGAAGTCGTCACGCAAGCGTTTTTGCAAGCGCTCGGTCAACGCGCCGCGCTCTTCCAGCCCTTTGCTGACGATCACCAACTGTGCGTAATACGGGTTTTCCAGCTGCTGATCCAGCGGCAGGTAGAAACGCACCGCGCCTTCGCCGATGTAGGTGCTCCAGCTGACGATGTCCGGATCGTCCTTGAGGGTCGCCTCGAGCTTGTCCACCGCGCGGCGCGTCTCGTTGATCGATGCGTTCTGCGGCAGGTTGAGGTCGACCAGAATCTCCGGGCGGTCCGATGAGGGGAAGAATTGGTTCTGCACGAAGCGCATGCAGAACAGCGACGTGGCAAATAGCAAAATCGTGATGATGATGGTCAGCCAGCGATGACGCATGGCCCAGAACATCGAGCCGTTGAAGGCTCTGGCGATGCGTCCGGGCTTGGCGTTTTCGTCATGCTTCTTCACGTTTTCGCTAAGGATGTGCACGCCGATCACCGGGGCGAACAGCACGGCAACGACCCACGACACCAGCATGGCGACGGCAATCACCGCGAACAGGGTGAAGGTGTATTCCCCCGCCGAGCTGGCGTTCAGGCCTATCGGCACGAAGCCCGCAACCGTCACCAGCGTACCGGTGAGCATCGGGAAGGCCGTCGAGGTGTAGGCGTAGGTCGCGGCCTGGGCTTTGGTTTCGCCTTTTTCAAGGCGCGACACCATCATCTCCACCGTAATCATCGCGTCATCGACCAACAGGCCAAGGGCAATAATCAGGGCGCCCAGGGAAATACGCTGCATGGTGATGCCGCTGTACTCCATGAACACGAAGACCATCGCCAGCACCAGCGGAATCGAGCAGGCCACCACCAGCCCCGCACGCATGCCAAGGCTGATGAAGCTGACGATCAGCACGATCACCACCGCTTCAAACAGCGCGCTGGTGAAGCCGCCGACGGCCTTCTCGACCACCTGCGCCTGATCGGACACCACATGCACGCCGACGCCAATCGGCAGGTCGGCGGTCGCGGCGCTCATGCGTTCGTGCAGCTGTTTGCCGAACTCCTGAACGTTGCCGCCCTTCTTCATGGCGATGGCCAGGCCGATGGCAGGCTTGCCGTCGAAGCGGAACAACGGCTTGGGCGGATCCACGTAGCCGCGGGTGATTTCGGCGATGTCGCTCAATCGATAGAAACGATCGTTGAGGCGCAGGTTGACGTTTTCGAGGTCTTTTTCCGAGGCGAACTGGCCGGAGGTGCGCACGGAAATGCGCTCCGGACCGGCCTCGATGACCCCGGCGGGCGTCACGGTGTTTTGCGATTGCAGGCTCTGCACGACCTGGCGCTGATCAAGGCCCAGTGCCGCCAGTTTGCGAGTGGAGAAGTTCAGGTACAGCACTTCGTCCTGCTCGCCGATCATTTCGACTTTGCCCAGACCCGGCACGTCGCGAATCTGGACGCGCACTTGCTCCACGTAGTCGCGTAACTGGCGCAGGGTCAGGCCGTCGGAGGTGAAGGCGTAAATCGATCCGTAAACGTCGCCGAACTCATCGTTAAACGCCGGGCCCTGAATACCTTGGGGGAACTGCCCGCGAATGTCATCGATCTTCTTACGAACCTGGTACCAAATTTCAGGAATGGCCTCAGCGCTGGTGGTGTCGCGCAGGTAAACCATAACAGTGGACTCGCCCGGCCGGGTGTAGCTCTTCACGTAATCGAGGGAGTCGAGCTCTTCGAGCTTTTTCTCGATGCGGTCGGTGACCTGCTCCAGGGTTTCATCCACGGTCGCGCCCGGCCAGCGGGTTTGTATGACCATGGTCTTGATGGTGAACGAAGGGTCTTCTTCACGACCCAGGTTCATGTAGGAAAACACGCCCATCAGCAGGCCGACGAACATCAGGTACCAAACGAAAGACTGATGCTTGATCGCCCAATCGGAGAGGTTGAACTTCCCTTTCATCGCGGGCTTTCCTTATCGACTTTGATTTTCTGCCCCGGCTTGAGGCTATTGACCCCGGCGGTCACAACTCGATCGCCGTTATTGACCCCCCCGGCCAGTACCACTGAATCATCACTGCGGCTGACGACCGTGACGACGCGTGGGGAAACGGTCTGGTTCTGCACGTCGATGACCCAGATCTGCGTCTTGCCGTCGACTTCCTGAACGGTCGTGGCGGGCAATTCGATGCGCGGCTTGATCGCCGAGCTCAGGGTGACGCTGATCGCTGTGCCCAGACGGAAGGCCGCCGGCGTATCCGCCAGGGTCAAACGTGCGCGACGGGTGCGGGTGGTGCTTTCGGCCTGGGGCTCGAGTTCTCGCACGGTTGCAGTGGTGTTGATCTCTGGCTCCAGCTGGCTGGCGACTTTGAACACGACGTCGCTGGGCAGTTGATCACTCAGTTGCGCCGGCAAATCAATGACCGCCTCTTTGATGTCCGGGCGCGCCAGTGTCACCACCTGCTCGCCCGCGCTGACCACTTGGCCGGCCTCGACTTTCCATTCGGTGACGACGGCATCGTGATCGGCGCGCAGCTCGCTGTAGCTCAGCTGATCCTTGGCCTGTTGCATCGCGGCCTTGGCCTGATCGTAGGAAGACTGCGTGGTTTTCAGGTCGGTGACCGCGACATCCAGCGCGGCCTGGGCGCCAACGCCGCGATCAAACAACTCTTGTTGCCGACGGGCGTTGGCCTGGGCGTTGATCAGCTGCGCTTCGACCCGGGCCAGATCGCCTTGGGTTGAGCGCACTTGGTTCTGTTGGTCCGTCGGGTCGAGCACCGCCAGCATGTCGCCCTTCTTGACCTGTGCGCCGACGTCGACGCTGCGCTGGGCGATGCGGCCCGAGACGCGAAAGCCCAGAGTGCTTTCATAGCGCGCGGCGATGTTCCCGGCGAAACGACCCAGGCTTTCCTGAGCCTGGGGTTTTACCTCAATGAACAGCACCGGCCGAACCGGCTCGGGTGGCGGCTCTTCCTTGCTGCATGCGCTCAACAACAGGCTCGCCAGCACAACCCCCAACAAGCGCTTCATTGCTGGGCTCCTGTCGGCTGTTTCGAGGAATCGGGGTACACGTCGGCGAGCTCCACCTGCATGTCCGGGTGCAGCAACTGGTTACCGGCAACGACCACTTTTTCACCATTCTTCAAACCGTCGACAATGATCACTTTGCCGGTCAGGTAGCGCCCGACCGTGACGCTGCGCAGGCTGACCTTGTTATCCCCATCGACCACCCACACCGCCGGCTTGCCGAGCTGATCGCCCAAGCCTTTGGTCAGCGCGGACCACGGCAGCTCGACGCTGGTCCTGGCCGGCACGCTCAGCGCGGCACTGACCACCGAACCCAGATCCATGCCCGGCGGCAGCGAGGTGAGGGCGATCTTCACTTGCAGCGTGCCGGTTTGCGCCGATACGGCTGGCGTGACTTCGCGCACCTTGCCGACGGCCTTGACCTTCGGGTTGTCCAGCAGCGTCACTTCGACCGGCTGGTCGGTCGGCGGGTTGACGAACAGCGACTCGTAAACGTTGAACACGGCGTCGCGCTCGCCATCGCGGGCCAGGCTGAAGATCGGCGCGGTGGGCTGTACGACCTGCCCCACTTCGGCCTGCCGCGCGGTAATGATGCCCGGCGCATCGGCGATCAATGCGGTGTAGCCCAGTTGCTCGCGGGCGTTGGCCAGTTGCGCCTGGGCGGCTTTGAGCGCGCTCTGACTGCCACGAAGCTGGGCTTGGGCGGAATCGTATTCACTGCGGCTGGTGTAGCCCTTGGGCAAGAGCTTTTCCTGACGCACGAAGGCGGCGGAAGTCTGTTTCACGCGCGCCTGCTCGGCGGCAACGGCAGCGAGGGCGGAATCGACATTGGTCTGCAGGTCTTTGGGGTCGAGTTTGGCCAGCACTTGTTTGGCCGACACCCGATCGCCCACGTCGACCGTGCGCTGAATGATCTTGCCGCCCACCCGGAATGAAAGCTGGGTCTGCACCCGCGCCTGGACATCGCCGGTCAGCGCGACGTCCGCAGCGAAATCGGCCGTCTTGACCTCTTGGGCCTGCACGCGTGCGCGCACCGGTTCCTGGGGCTTTTCCTTCCCGCAGCCAGCAAGCACGGCCAGGCACAGACCGAGGGAAAGAACGGTCAGACGACCATGAAAAAAGAAGGGTTGGGCGGGCATGCAAGCTCCTTGTGCCAATGCCGTTGCGACACCGCGCCGCCGGACGCCAATGCGATGTGATCATGCGACTGTGAGCTTACATCAGGGTTCCTTGAGGCACCGAACTCTGCCGGCATCTACAGCGCACGCCAATCTACGCTAGAGCACGCCTGTTCGCGATGGGGGGTGGTCTGTGACATCGATGTTGGCAGACACACTGCCTTCGTGAGCAAGCTCACTCTCATGAACATGACAACGCCGCAGTTCTACCTGTGGACACAAAAATTGTGGGAGCGAGCTTGCTCGCGAAGGGGTCGAGACACCCCGCTGCATCTTTAGCGCCTGAATCGCCGCCTTCGCGAGCATAGCTCGCTCCCACAGGGGGTGTGTTTGATGCCAGACAGCGCGTCGTCTGGACGACGGGATATGCCACAGGTTCGCGGCGCGCCAAATATCTGGGTCGCACGCAAATCCACTGTAGGAGCAATCGGAGGTTACGACGGTCGCGAAGGCGGTGTGGCTGACACACCGCCCCACATCAGGCCGGTCTAAACAGACCGACCAACGTTGAGGATCAACTTCCGGCACCACCGTGGGCTTCTTCGAAGAAGAAGTCCTTCCAGCTGTCAGCCTTGTTTTTCAGCACACCCAGCTCGTGGAGCTTTTCGGCGTAGATGAACGTGCGCTGGGGCACGACGGTGAAGTCGATTTCCGGGTCGGAGACGATTTTCTCCACCAGCGGCAACGGCAGTTTCGATTTCTCGACGTCGATGTATGTCTTCGCCGCCGCAGGTTTGTCGGCCTTGATGATTTTTTCGGCCTCCGCCAGTGCGTCGTAAAACGCTTTGTAGGTCTTCGGATTTTCGTCGTGGAATTTCTGTGTGGTGTAGAGGACGTTGAACGTCGCCTGACCGCCCAGCACATCGTAAGAACTCAGCACTTTATGCACGTTGGGATTTTCCAGCTCCTGGTACTGAAAAGGAGGACTGGAGAAGTGCGCGCTGATCTCCGACCCGCCGGCAATCAGCGCCGACGTGGCGTCCGGGTGCGGCAGGCTGACGGAGATGTTGTCAAATTTCTTGAAATTGTCGTTCCCGAACAGCTTGGCGGTTTCGATCTGCAAGGTGCGCGACTGGAACCCCACGCCCGCCGCCGGCACCGCGATGCGGTCCTTTTCAGTGAAGTCGTTGAGGGTCTTCACGTTGGGGTTGTTGCTGAGCAGGTAGTTGGGCATCGAGCCCAGCGAGGCGATGGCCTTGACGTTCTGCTTGCCCTTGGTCCGGTCCCAGATGGTCAGCATCGGCGGTACGCCCGCCGACACCACGTCCAGCGCGCCAGCCAGCAGGGCTTCATTCATCGCGGTGGCGCCGGAGATGCTGTTCCAGTCGACCTTGATGTCCAGGCCCTGCTCCTTGCCGTGCTTCTCGATCAGCTTCTGCTGCTGAACGACGTCCAGAATCAGATAACCGATGCCGAACTGCTGGGCGATGCTGATCTTGCCTTCAGCGTGCGCGCCGCTGCTCAACAAAGCGCCAGCCAGACCCAGGGCGGCGGCGAGCGCGGTCAGTGTCGGGCGCTTGAAAGGTGCAGCTGTTTTCAGAAATTCCATACATTTCTCACGATGAAGGCGAAAGGGGTGACGGACTCATGGCCCATTCAGCGGCCACAAGGCGGAGCGTTCGTTTGATAAAGCAGATCAGCGCTGCATGCCCCACCGCTTCACGGTCAGGCGCTCGACGTTACTGAACAGCAGGTTTTCCACCAGCAGACCAATGATGATCACCGCCGCCAGACCCGCGAATACCTTGTCGGTGTACAGCTCGTTGCGGTTCTGGAAGATGTACCAGCCCAGACCGCCCTTGCCCGAGGACGCGCCGAACACCAGTTCTGCGGCAATGAGGGTTCGCCACGCAAAGGCCCAGCCGATTTTCAGGCCCGCGAGAATCGAAGGCAGCCCCGCCGGAATCAGGATGTACCAGACGAACCGCAGGCCCTTGAGGCCGTAATTGCGCCCGGCCATGCGCTGGGTTTCCGAAACACCGAGAAACCCCGCGTACGTGTTCAATGCCAACGCCCAGAGCACCGAATGCACCAGCACGAAAATCAGGCTGTTTTCACCGAGGCCAAACCACAGCAGCGACAGCGGCAGCAGCGCGATGGCCGGCAACGGGTTGAACATCGCCGTCAGCGTGCCGAGCAGGTCGCGACCCAGTTGGGTCGACACCGCCAGCGTGGTCAGACCAAACGCCAGGACGATGCCGATCAGGTAACCCTTGACCAGGACCGTCAGGGAGATCCAGACCTTGGTCAGCAATTCGCCACTGGCGATGCCGTCGATAAACGCCGAAGCGGTTTGCAGAAAGCTCGGCAGCAGCAGGTCGTTGCCCTGAATGCGCGCGGCGATTTCCCAGATGATCGCCAGGGCGACGAGGATGACGGCCTTGCGCACCCAGCTCACCTGCCAGATGCGTTGCGCGAGGGGAATGTCGCGGGCCAGATCTTCCTGAGTGAAAGGCTCCAGCACGACTTCGTATTCTTCCCGCAGAGGGGGTGAAAGGCTCATGGGTGCAATCTCTTGAGGGGGCAGCTCGGCGAACCGCGATCAGTAGGCAATACGAACATCCTGAAACCGCAGATCCGGCTCGACCGCAGGCGCTTCGCCCTCGTCGAACAGCAGCCGGTGAATCCGCTGGGCAGACGCCTGGAACTCGACGCCGCCAAGGCTCTTCAGGTTGTACTGATGGCTGTTGATCTCGGCGCGCACGCGGCCCGGATGGGGCGACAACAGCAGAATCCGGTTGCCGACCACCAGCGCTTCCTCGATGGAGTGGGTCACGAACAGCAGCGTGAAGCGCACTTCTTCCCACAGCTCCAGCAGCTCTTCCTGCATCTTGCGGCGGGTCAACGCGTCGAGCGCGGCGAAGGGCTCGTCCATCAACAGGATCTTTGGCTGCATCGCCAGCGCCCGTGCAATTGCCACGCGCGCCTTCATGCCGCCGGACAAGGTGTGCGGGTAAGCGTCAGCGAAAGCGCTCAGGCCGACTTTCTCCAGGTAATACCCCGCACGCTCCTCGGCCTCACGACGCTTGAGGGTGCGCGAGGCCAGCAGCGGAAACATGACGTTCTGGATCACCGTCTTCCAGGGCGGCAACTGGTCGAATTCCTGAAACACCACGATGCGGTCGGGCCCCGGCTCCTTTACTTCCTGGCCGGCCAGACGAATCTGCCCTTCGCTGGGCTGGATGAACCCGGCCACGGCCTTGAGCAGCGTTGACTTGCCACAGCCCGACGGGCCGAGCAGGACAAAACGGTCGGCAGGATCGATTTCAAAACTGACTTGATGGGTGGCCCGCACCACGCGTTCCGGCGTGCGGTATTCAAGGCTGACGCCTTGTACTTGCAGCAGCGCTTCAGCGGTGGGCTGATTGGCCTGGTGCGCGTTCAAGCGATCGCTAGCCGTGTGGCTTTGCAGAACAGCATTCATGGAGCTCTCCTGGATCAGAACGGCGCATCGCCCTGAATGGTGGTGCGGTGCAAGCGACGGCGCAGGTGATCGGGCGTGCCGCCGGCTAGATGAATCAGCGAGCGGTTGTCCCAGAACACCATGTCGTTCTCCTGCCACTTGTGGCGGTAAACGCCTTCCGGGCGAACGCTGTGGGCGTACAGCTCTGTGAGAATTGCCTGACTCTCGTCTTCCGGCAGGCCGACGATGTGGGTGGTGAAGCCTTCGCTGACAAACAGCGCCTTGCGCCCGTTCTCCGGGTGGGTGCGCACGATCGGATGGCTGACCACTGCGACTTGGGCCAACTGTTCAGCGCTCAGGGTCGGGCGCCAGTTATCAGCGTTATGCCCATGGCTGTAACGGGAGGTATAGCTGTGCACCGCATGGCGACCTTCGACGGCTTTGCGCAGATGCTCGGGCAGCGTGTCCCAGGCCAAATGCATGTCAGCGAACAGGGTGTCACCGCCTTCGCTTGGCAGCTCCTGGGCGTAGAGCATCGAGCCAAGGCTCGGCAGTTCTTTGTATGACAGGTCCGAGTGCCAGTATTTGCCGGCATCGCCCAGCCCGACCGGCTGGCCGTTTTCGACGATATTGGAGACGATCAAAATCTCGGGATGATTGGCGAGCAGGAATTGCTTGAGCACATGAATCTGCAGGACGCCAAAACGGCGGCTGAAATCGATCTGCTGCTGCGGGGTGATGTGCTGATCGCGGAAAACAACCACGTGGTAATCGAGATGCGCTTGATGCACACGGGCAAAATCGGCGTCGTTGAGCGGACGGGACAGATCCAGACCGACGATTTCCGCGCCCACCTTTTCGGCGAATGGACGCACATCGAACTGCTGACCGGGCGCTTGCGCGGACGAAGCGTGGGAGGCTGCTGGCATGAGAACTCCGACTCCAAAAGGTGTGGCTGAGGAGGGAGGACTTTAAAGCTATAAGAAGCGAAGTTTAAATATCGTTAGAGCATATGCATAGCGCCGAACGACCTAGCGACGGCCGTTGGCCATTACTGATGAGCGAGGCGGCTAAAAGCCGATTCATGCACAGGCGCTACGCTCGAAACGCAAAAACGCGCTTGCCCACCGTCACTTCCATGCACCCGATGACAATGCGTCAGCGGAGCGGGAGCAACGGCGGGCAAGCGCGTTTGTACATGAATGCGCTGCAATCGCGCATTCAAGCCTTCATCAGAACGCCGGGATAACTGCGCCGTCGTACTTCTTGTTGATGAAGTCTTTGACCTGCTGGCTGGTCAGCGCCTTGGACAGCTTCTCGATCGCGTCGGTGTGAGCGTTGTCGGTGCGGGTGACCAGGTAGTTCACGTACGGCGAGTCGGAGCCTTCCAGAATCAGCGCATCCTTTTTAGGGCTGAGCTTGGCTTCCAGCGCGTAGTTGGTGTTGATCAGATCCAGGTCGACCTGATCCAGCGCGCGCGGCAGCAGAGCAGATTCCAGTTCGCGGAATTTCAGTTTTTTCGGGTTGGTGGCGATGTCTTTCGGCGTCGACAAGGCGTTGGTCGGGTCTTTCAGGGTGATCAGGCCGTTCTTCTGCAACAGCAGCAGAGCGCGACCGGCGTTGCTGCCTTCGTTCGGAATGGCAACGGTTGCGCCTTCTGGCAACTGGTCAATGGACTTCCACTTCTTCGAGTAGCCGCCGAACGGTTCGACGTGTACGCCGACGCCGGTCACCAGGGTAGCGCCCTTGCCTTTGTTGAAGCCGTCCAGGTAAGGCTTGGTCTGGAAGTAGTTGGCGTCCAGACGCTTCTCGTTCAGTTGCACGTTCGGCTGCACGTAGTCGGTGAAGACCTTGATTTGCAGGTCCACGCCTTCTTTGGCCAGTTCAGGCTTGATCAGCTCGAGGATCTCGGCGTGCGGAACAGCGGTGGCGCCCACGACGAGCTTCTCGGCAGCTTGTGCAGCGCTGATGCCCAGAGAGAGAGCAGCCGCCAGTGCGGTGAACAAAAACGTCTTCTTCATGCGATGTCCTTAATAGAAATCGGGTCGCCTCGTGGGCGACTTTGTTTTCGGTCTGCCGCGGGATCGACCCTTGGCAGGGGAGCGGCTGATGCGGACAGTACCGAGATTTTTTATTCCGAGACAATACTTTTTAGTCGGATGGTTATGCCTTTTCGCTATCAGCGGGCATTTTGCCACCCGGCTACCTGCTCAGTGAGCTCAAGAGCCATTACCGGACCGGCAGATTCAGGTGCTCAGGCAGGATCTCCGCGCCGCTGCTGACCAGCAGCGCGAAGTGAATGACGTTCTCCAGCTCTCGTGTGTTGCCCGGCCAGTAATGGGCTTCGAGCACTCTTTGCGCGTCTTCGCTGATCAGCGGCATCTCAAAATCGAAGCGCTGGCTGTAGATGCCCAGGAAGTACTCGGCCAACGGCAGGATGTTGCCGGGCTGTTCGCGCAACGCCGGCAGGTCGAGGCGCCCTTCGTTCAGGTAGCGATAAAGCCGCTCGTGGAATTTGCCAGCGGCGACTGACAGGCGCAGATCGATGCTGGTCGCGGCGACCAGTCTGACGTCGACCTGGCTGGGCTGCGTGGCGCCGACGCGGGTGACTTCGTGGTTTTCCAGCGCTGCCAGCAACTTGATCTGGATCGCCATCGGCAGGTCGGCGATCTCATCCAGGTACAACGTGCCGCCCGTGGCCGAGCCGAACCAGCCTGCCCGACTGCTGGCGGACCCGCTGTAGGCGCCGGCAGCGTAACCGAACAGCTCGGCGTCGGCGTAGGTCGAGCTGATGGCGCCGCAGTTAACCGACACGAACAACCCGGCCCGGTCGCTACCTCGATGAATATGACGCGCCAGCAATTCCTTGCCCGTGCCGGATTCGCCGCGGATCAACACGGGCAAGTCCAGCGGCGCCAGCAGTTCCATCTCTTCGCGCAATTGCCGCGATCGTGGATCGATGAACACCAAGGCCTTGGCGCGGATGCTCAGCGGGCTTTTTTCAGCATCAGGGAAGGTCAACAGCGGGTTGCTCGATAGGTCGGAAAGGCTCATGGCAGGCTCCCGCCCCGGCCATCCATTGACCGAAGCGTTTTTAAAAAAAAGGCCGCAGCGCCTGTCGGTTCACTGCGGCGAAAGTGATCGTGAGAAAAGAGGTCTCAGGCGCAACGACCGTTGCAACTGCGATGGTCATGCGCGGCGGCGGTTGAAATGCTCGATGCGCCCTTGCAGCCGGTACAGATAAGCGAAACCCTGTTCCCAGCGCTGATGCCCGGACTTCACGTTGATATGACCCGCGCCGCTGAGAATGCCGATTTCGGCGCCCCAGTTGCGGGCCATTTCCATCGCGCGCAATGCGCTGACGGCTGAATCGTTATCGGAGCTGACCACTTGGGTCGGGAACGGCAGCAGGTGCTCGGGAATCGGCGCGAAATTGCGGATCGCCGGCGGGCAATTGGGGCGCTCGACGTCAGCGGGCGCCACCAGCAGGGCCCCGCGCACCTGACGCAAACTCGCCAGTGGCGCCAGCTGCGCCCAATGGGCAACGGTCACGCAACCCAGGCTGTGGGCGATGAGAATCACCGGGGTGCTGTCAGAGGCGATAGCGCGTTGCAGCTCACCCACCCAATCTTCTCGGCGCGGCTTGAGCCAGTCGGCCTGCTCCACACGCACGCTATTGGGCAGACTGTTCTGCCAATGGGTTTGCCAATGGTCGTCGGCAGATCCTTGCCAGCCTGGCACGATCAGGTAACGGATCGATTCGTTATGCATGGCCTTCGCCTCCTGCATGTTGCGTTCATGGGGGCGAGTATAGGGATCGGACATATATTCGAAAAAGAATAAGAAGCTATTTATTAATAGCTCGAAAATATATGCCGCAGCCTCAGGGAAAGGCGCAAAAAAAAGAGGGCCACCCCCTGCCTTAAAGGGGTGACCCTGAGAATCACGCTGTCTGCCCCCAGCTCGCCGGGGATGAGCAGAGATTAAGGGGCGGTTGTTACAGAAATCTTTATCCGGAGAAATTTCCCACAAGCCGGCGAGACTGGCGCAATGGGCCGCCAGGTATCAACCGCGTGCAGGCTTGAGGACCGCGTCGTTTTCAGTCGTTCGTTCAAAGCGGTTGGCCCGCCCGAAGGTGCCGAAATCATTGAACCGCACCCCCATTTCAGCCATCACTTTGTGCGCAACGGGTGCCGTCATCTGGCGGATATAGAACGGCTCCTTCACCACGAAGTGATGAATGCCATGGGTGCTGCCGAAGTTGAAGCAGAACGCCTGCATCGGCCACATCCACCACGGATTGAGCACTTGGGTCTGCTGCATGACATTGCCCAGTTCGACGTCGCCGTAGTAATGCATGTTGGAACTGACGAAATGCAGACAGAAGGTACGCAGCACGTTCGGACCGACGAGGACCACGACAGCGACGTCGATGACGTGCATGACCGCCAGTGTGTTCGCCGACCAGTCAATCGGGCTGCCCATCAGGCCGGCAATGCCGTTGGCGGCATGGAAGCCAAGAAACACGTACCACGCGCCCCAATTCAGCAGCGCCAGCGGCGCATAGACACGCAGGGTGCGCTTGAGAATGCTGAATTTATGCGCCCAGGTTTTCGCCCGCAGCATGCGGATCAGCGACGACATCACGTTATCGCCGACCATCAGCAACCGCGCCAGGCCCCACGGCTCGCCATTGGTAATGGCGCGCTCTTCCATATCTGCCTCGGTGCCGGAGACCTTGTGATGATTGAGGTGCAAGTGCCGACGAATCCAGGGATTGATCGTGCTCGGCCGCGCCATCCAGACCAGCGCCAGCATCAGGTTGTGGGGCACCCGCTGCTTGCGGAAATACATGCTGTGGATCAGGTCGTGTTCAAGCTCATGGGTCAGCGACGCAAAGAACGCATTCAGCAGCAGGCACGCCCACCAGGCCAGGTAACCCCCGATATAGAGCGTCGCGCTGCCAATCATGCCGGCGAGTGCGAAGCACAGGATGCCGGCGCCGATGGCATCCTGGTGCCGCAGCAGCGGATAGCGCTCTCGCAGCGCGGCACCATGGGCGGAAACCACCGCACGAATATGCGCTGATCGTTGTTGTGCATTCAGTCCGGCAGCACTTGCAGAAGTGTCGTGCATGCTTCCATTCTCCGGTTTCAGGATGAAAAAACGTGGCACCACTTTGCCGCTTAAGCCCGGATGCTGCCTGACCGTGAACGCCAATCTGTAGACCGGAAGCGCCAACTTGTATGTCTGAGCCGAGCATCCTCGCCAGCTGGACCCGCGCCCTGCGCAAGCAACTCGATGCCCTCGGCCTCGACAGCCTCGCACTGAGCCGGGCTGCGGGCCTGGATCCGCAGCTGATGGATGACCCCAACGCGCGATACCCGGTGACGGTCACCACCCGTTTTTGGGAACTGGCCGTGCAGGCCAGCGGCGATCCGGCGCTGGGCTTGCGAGTGTCACGGTTCGTCAGCCCGACGACCTTTCATGCGCTCGGTTATGCGCTGGTTGCCAGCGGGTCGTTGCGTGAGGTGTTCGAGCGCATCGTGCGTTATCACCCGGTGGTGAGCGACGCGCTGGTCATGAGTTTTGAACGCGTGGACGAGCATTACGAGTTTCGTTTCCGCGTGCCCGACGGCAGCCCGATGCCGGCCAATGAGGCGATGGACGCCTTCGCCGCAATCTACGTGCGCACCTGCCGCAACCGCCTGGGCCGTCATTACGCGCCGCTGGCCGTTCACCTGATGCGGCCGCAACCGGAAGATCCGCAGCCCTGGCATACCGTCTTCCGTGCGCCGCTGTTCTTTGGTGCGGCGGAGAATCTGCTGCTCTTCTCCTGTGAGGATTTCGACAGCCATCTGGACGACGCCAATCCCGAGTTGGCCGAGCATAACGAGGCCGTGCTCAACCGCACCCTCGAGCAACTCAGCGCACTGACCTGGGAGCGCAAGGTGCGCGGCGCCATCGAAACTCAATTGCCCGAAGGCGAGCCGTCCGCCGAGCACATCGCCCACACGCTGCACCTGAGCTTGCGCAGCCTTCAGCGCCACTTGGCCGACGAGGGTTGCCGCTACGATCTGCTGCTCAATCAGTGCCGGCAGAATCTGGCGCTGCAACACATGCGCGACCCCGGCTGCTCGCTAAGTGAAGTGGCCTATCTGCTCGGCTTCGCTGACACCAGCAGTTTCAGCCGCGCGTTCAAGCGCTGGACCGGCATGACGCCCAGCCAGTATCGCGAAGGGCTGAACCGCTGACCGGTGACGCCATCACGCGCCTGCGCCGGTCAGGCGATGAAGCGCCGTCTCGCGCAGCCATTCGGTGTCCAGCACGTAGATCAGTTCGTGATCGCGGCGCACGATTTGCCGTTCGGCGAACGCCCCAAGTACCCGTTCGACCACCTCAGCGCTCAGCCCGAGGCAGCGATTGGAGGCCATGTCGGACAGAGGCACGCTGCGCACCGAACGATCCATCTCGCCGTAGGCTTCGGCCAGCATCAGCAGCCGAAACGCCACGCGTTCCTCGGTGGGCATCAGGGTGATGTCTTCAAGGGCGGGGACGGCGAGCCCGAGCTTGCGCCCCAGCAAATCACGGAAATGCCGCCACAAGGCCGGGTGTTCAGCCAGCAGTTGCTTGAGTGGCGCATGGGGCATGTGCAGGAGAATGACCGCGCCTTGAGCGAAGACATCGTGGGTCGCGGGCAGGCTGTCGAACAGCGAGGCTTCGCCAAACCAGAAGGGCCGATAGCCTTCTGCCGGGGGGATGTCTGTTTGCTGCGGCTTGAGAGGATTAATGCGTAACGAACCGGTGAGCAACGCATACAGGCCGGGCGCCGGATCGCCGCGCTGGAAGATCGATTTGCCGGGCGTCACCCGGCGCTGCCGCATGCCGATCAGCAAGCTATCCTGCAACAGCGCAGGCAGATCGCGGAACCATCGGTCGTTGATAAACCATGAGCGCCATTGGGTTCCATTCGTCATGTGAATCTCCTTTTGATAGCCGGCGTTTTGTTGCAGGCTGAGCCGTGCAGCGGCCTCAGCCAAAAAAAATCAGCGGCATGATCCATGTATCCAGAGAGGAATAACAATGAAAAACCTCGTCGATCACCTCAGCCAGTACGCGGCCTACCACCGCGACACCCGTAACATCGTTACCCACTTCGTCGGCATTCCCCTGATCGTGATCGCCGTGGCCGTACTGTTGTCACGCCCCGGCTGGACCAGTTGGTCCCTCGGCGGGCTTTGGGTGTCGCCGGCCTTGCTGGTGAGTCTGGCGGCGACGTTTTTCTACCTGCGGCTGGACGCCTTCTTCGGCGTGCTGATGGGCGTTCTGCTCGCGCTGTGCCTGTGGCTCGGCGCAAGCCTGGCGCAACAGACCACCATGGTCTGGCTCAGCGCCGGCGTCGGGTTGTTCGTGCTCGGTTGGGCGATTCAGTTTGTGGGCCATTATTACGAGGGCCGCAAGCCGGCGTTTGTCGACGACCTCACAGGCCTGATCATCGGCCCGCTGTTTGTCGTTGCCGAAGCGGCTTTTTTGCTGGGAATGAGAAAGAAGTTGCAACACGCCATCGAGGCGCGGGTGGGCAAGACGCACCGGCGGGATTTGAAGAAGGCTGCGGTCTAGAACTGTGTTTTAACAACCAATCAGATCGATCGTCGAAGGACATCGCTGATTTCCCTGCGGATGAAGGAATGTGGGAGTGACCGGGGTGGCGCTCCACCTTGCTCACGAAGGCTGGATTCCAGCCGCTGAAAATCTAGCGGATGTAATGGCCTCTTCGCGAGCAAGCTCGCTCCCACAAGATGTGTATTTATCCCCAGACAGCGCGGTGGCCGAGCTGTCCATTTGATTAGAGAGCGCTTAAATACTCTTGATCAGAGAGCGCCCTAAATACTCTCCCTCTTCTGCCAGACCTTCGGCTTGAAGAACAGCGTTTCTCCCCGCGCCAGCCCTGTCAGGCTGTCGTGGTCTTTTACCACTTCCGCTTCGATCAGCTCGGGTTGGCCTTCGACCTTCAGCGTCACCCGCGTCGTGGCGCCCAACGGACGAATGTCCCGCACTTCCGCCGCGTGGTGGCCTTCCACTTCATGCCGTGACAACGACACCTCGTGGGGGCGGAACAACACGTGGTTGTCCTCACCCAGATGCAGGCGGTTCGAGTCACCCAGAAAGTGATACACGAAATCGCTGGCCGGGTTCTCATAAACATCGCCGGGCGAACCGATCTGCTCGATCACGCCCTTGTTCATCACCACGATGCGGTCCGCGACTTCCATCGCCTCTTCCTGGTCGTGGGTCACGAATACAGAAGTCAGGTTGATGTCTTCGTGCAGCCGCGCCAGCCAGCGACGCAGCTCCTTGCGTACCTTGGCGTCCAGCGCGCCAAACGGTTCGTCAAGCAGCAATACTTTAGGCTCCACCGCCAAGGCGCGGGCCAAGGCAATCCGCTGACGCTGACCGCCCGACAATTGCTCCGGATAGCGATCCGACAGCCAGTCCAGCTGCACCATGTTCAGCAGCTCATGCACTTTGACCGCGATCTGGCTTTCGTTCGGGCGCTGGTTCTTCGGCTTCATGCGCAGGCCGAAGGCGACGTTGTCGAACACCGTCATGTGGCGAAACAGCGCGTAATGCTGGAAGACGAACCCCACGTTGCGATCGCGCACGTCGTGGCCGGAGACATCCTCGCCGTGGAACACGATGCTGCCTTTGTCCGGCGTTTCCAGCCCGGCAATGATGCGCAGCAGCGTGGTCTTGCCACAGCCGGACGGGCCCAACAGCGCCACGAGCTCGCCACTCTGGATATCCAGACTGATGCCGTCGAGGGCCTTGAAGGCGTTGAAATTCTTGCTGACGTTACGGACTTCGATCGACATGAGTTATTCCTCCGCCGCGTTTTTGCGCAGACGGCTAATGCGCGCTTCGCTCCACTGCTTGAGCAGCAGGATGAACAGCGCAAGGATCAATAACAGGCTCGCCACGGCAAATGCAGCCACGTGGTTGTACTCGTTGTAGAGAATCTCGACATGCAACGGCAGGGTGTTGGTCACGCCGCGAATGTGGCCCGAGACCACCGACACCGCACCGAACTCACCCATGGCCCGTGCGGTACACAGCACCACGCCGTAGATCAGGCCCCATTTGATGTTGGGGACGGTCACATGCCAGAACATTTGCCAGCCATTGGCACCGAGCAGGCGCGCGGCTTCTTCTTCCTGGGTGCCCTGCTCCTGCATCAGCGGGATCAGCTCGCGGGCCACGAACGGCACGGTCACGAAGATGGTCGCCAACACGATGCCCGGCAGGGCGAAGACGATCTGGATGTCGTGCTCCTGCAGCCAGGGGCCGAACACGCCACGGGAGCCGAACATCAGCACGTAAATCAGACCCGCGATCACCGGCGAGACCGAGAACGGCAGGTCGATCAGGGTGACCAGAATCGCCTTGCCGCGGAACGAGTATTTACTCACGCACCAGGCCGCTGCGACGCCGAAGACGACGTTGAGCGGCACCGAAATCAGCACCGCAAACACCGTAAGTTTGAGGGCCGACAGCGCATCGGGCTCCAGAATGGCCGCGAAGAATCCGCCGAGGCCGTTACTCAAGCCCTGGCCGATCACCACCACCAGCGGCAGTAGCAGGAAGAACGCGAAGACCAGCCAGCCAAGGCCGATCAGAATGCGCCGCGACACCGCGCTGCCACGACGGGCAGCATTGGCGGAGGACGCAGCAATGAGCGATGAACCAGACATACGTGCGCCTCCTCAGTTAGGGGTTTCGATGCGTCGCTGCAAGAGATTGATCAGCAGCAACAGCACGAACGACACCAGCAGCATCATCACGCCAATCGCCGTGGCGCCGGTGTAGTCGTACTGGTCGAGCTTGACCATGATCAGTAGCGGCAGGATCTCGGTCTTCATCGGCATGTTGCCGGCGATGAAAATCACCGAGCCGTATTCACCCACGCCCCGGGCGAAGGCCAGCGCGAAGCCGGTCAGCCAGGCAGGCAACAAGGCCGGGACGAGGATGTGACGGAACACCTGAAGAGGTTTGGCGCCAAGGCACGCCGCGGCTTCTTCGACTTCACGCGGAATGTCCGCCAGCACCGGCTGAACCGTGCGCACCACAAAGGGCATGGTGACGAAGGTCAACGCCAGGGTGATACCGAAAGAGGTGTAGGCGATTTTGATGCCCAGGTCGGCCGCAAACTGGCCGATGAAGCCCGTCGGCGTGTACAGCGCGGTCAGCGCGATACCGGCAACGGCGGTGGGCAATGCGAAGGGCAGATCGATCATCGCGTCGATGATCTGGCGACCGGGGAAGGTGTAACGCACCAGCACCCAGGCCAGCAGGGTGCCGATGATGCCGTTGATGATCGCCGCGAAGAACGCCGTGCCGAAGCTCAGCTTGAGTGCTGCAAGCACACGGGGCGCCGTGACGACGTTCCAGAACTGCACGGCGCTCAGTTGGGAGGCGTGGATGAACATGACCGCAAGCGGTATCAGCACAATCAGACTGAGGTACACCAATGTGTAGCCCAGCGTCAGCCCGAAGCCGGGTATGACGGGGGATATGCGTCGAGACATAAAAGTCCTTGGTTTACACACGTTACCCGGAACAAGTCCGGGTCCATTTATTCCGTGGGGCGCTGCGGTTACTGGGGGATGTAGATCTGATCGAACACACCGCCGTCATCGAAGAACTTGGGCTGAGCCGATTTCCAGCCACCGAAGTCTTTGTCGATGGTCAGCAGATTGAGTTTAGGAAATTGCTTCTCGTACTTGGCGGCCACTTCCGCGTCACGAGGACGATAGAAGTTTTTCGCCGCGATTTCCTGACCTTCCTTGCTGTACAGGTGCTTGAGGTATTCGGTGGCGATTTCGGTGGTGCCGTGCTTCTCGGCGTTCTTCTCGACGACGGCCACTGGAGGCTCGGCCAGAATCGACAGCGAAGGTACGACGATGTCGAACTTGTCCGCGCCGCCGTCTTCTTTCAGCGCCAGGAACGCTTCGTTTTCCCACGCCAGCAACACGTCACCCTGACCGTTGTTGACGAAAGTGATGGTCGAACCGCGTGCGCCGGTGTCCAGCACCGGAACGTGCTTGAACAGTTTGCCGATGTAATCCTTGGCCTTGGTTTCGTCGCCGCCATTGGATTTCAAGCCATAGCCGTAAGCCGCCAGGAAATTCCAGCGCGCGCCGCCCGAGGTTTTCGGGTTGGGCGTGATCACCGATACACCGTCCTTGATCAGGTCGCCCCAGTCATGGATGCCTTTCGGGTTGCCCTTGCGCACCAGGAACACGATGGTCGAGGTGTACGGGGTGCTGGCGTCCGGCAACTTGGTCTGCCAGTTCTCAGGAATGGTCTTGCCCAGCTTGGCGATTTCGTCGATGTCGCCGGCGAGCGCCAGGGTCACCACGTCGGCAGGCGAGCCGTCGATCACCGAGCGGCCCTGCTTGCCCGAGCCACCGTGGGACTGGTTGATCTTCACGGTGTCGCCCGGATGGGATTTTTTCCAGAAGTTGATGAATTCGGCGTTGTAGTCCTGATACAGCTCGCGCGTCGGGTCGTACGAGACGTTCAGCAGGGTGAAATCCTTGGCGACAGCAGAACCGGCAAACACCGCACTGGCGAGCGCGGCCAGCGCATAACGACGAATGGACATGAATCAGGCTCCTGGACAAATGTGTGTTGTTGGCTTTTTCTAGTTTTAGGTCATGCGGTGTTCGTTATGCGGGAGCGTGCCTTAGCCCTGCTTGTTGCTCGGGTTTTGCAGACGGAATTTCTCCTTGCGCTCGATCTGCACCACCTGCGCGTTGTGCACCGTGATTTCAACCGCGCCAAAACGCAGGTCACGCAGCGCGCTTTGAATTTCACGCAAAATGCTTGCTTCGTCCTGGCCGTCAACGCTACGTAGAGATGCGCTCATGTTCGTGCTCCTTGAAAGATTTGCCGCAGCGTGGGGGCAAACGCTGCTTGTGGCGTGAGCGCGATAGTAGAGAGGCAGAGATATTCTTAAAAATACTATTTAAGAATGCAGATATAACCAAAAGGCATTTGCGCCTGAGGCTGGCCGGGAACGACCGAGAAAGCGGTTCTGAACGTGTGGCGCGCGCCCCACGGCTGTGTCAGGCAGAGACAAACACCGGCCCATGCTGCCAGTTGATCTGTTG
>NZ_JASCOY010000050.1:0-40636 GCF_029960075.1 Pseudomonas sp. PS02290 | reverse complement strand
GAGCGAGCTTGCTCGCGAAGAGGTCAGACAGCCCTGACAAACTTTTTGGCTGTAACACCGCATTCGCGAGCAAGCTCGCTCCCACATGGCCCCCGTACTTGCTGAGAAAGCGGGCAAAATGACAAGAAGGCTATTTACCCGCGATCTGATCCTTGGTGTAGAACCCGTCCTTCTCCAGCAGATCGATGTTGTCCTTGGTCAACGGCGTCGGGGTCAGGAGGATGGTGTCGACCTTCTTCGCGCCGTTGTCGTACTGCGAGCTGTACGTAGGCTTCTCGTTGCGCGCCAGTTGCACCGACAGTTTCGCCGCTTCCGAGGCGATCAGTTTCAGCGGTTTGTAGACGGTCATGGTCTGGGTGCCGTCGATCACGCGCTTGACCGCTGCCAGGTCGGCGTCCTGGCCGGAAATCGGCACTTTGCCGGCGAGTTTCTGCGCGGCGAGGGCCTGAATGGCGCCGCCGGCGGTGGCGTCGTTGGAAGCGACGATGCCGTCGATCTTGTTGCTGTTTTTGGTCAGGGCGTTTTCGACGATGCTCAGGGCTTCGGTCGGGTTCCACTCCTTGACCCACTGCTGACCGACAATCTTGATGTCGCCCTTGTCTATGGCCGGCTGCAGCACTTTCATCTGGCCTTCGCGCAGGACCTTAGCGTTGTTGTCGGTGGGCGCGCCGCCGAGCAGGAAGTAATTGCCTTTCGGGGCCGCCTTGAGCACGCCGGTCGCCTGCATCTCACCGACTTTTTCGTTATCGAAGGAGATGTAGGCGTCGATGTCGGCATTGAGGATCAGCCGGTCGTAGGACACCACCTTGATGCCGGCCTTCTTCGCTTCGGCGACGGCGTTGGTCAGCACGGTGGCGTTGAACGGCACGATGACAATGACGTCGACGCCGCGGGAAATCAGGTTTTCGATCTGGGAGATCTGTTTGCCTTCGTTGGCATCGGCGGACTGGACGTACACCTTGGCGTCCATTTTCTCCGCTGCCGCGACGAAGTAGTCGCGGTCCCGGGCCCAGCGTTCGAGGCGCAGGTCATCAATGGAAAAGCCGATTTTCGGATGGGCCGAATCGGCCATGACGGGCAGGCTGAGCAGGGCCAGGGCACTGGCGAGCAGGGTGGTCTTGAAACTCTTCATGGGGGTGCGTCCTGTTATTTTTGTTTAGAGACACTGTCCGAGCGTGTACGGGTTTTCCGGTGAAACTGTAGATACTGGTTGTGCGCCGCGAGCGGGGAATTGTCGTGAGAATGTAACCAACGCTATTCCTTTAGTAGGACCGGCTTTAGCCGGGAAGCTTTTGGCGTCACACCGCAAGATGGATGTTGCACGCATTGGCGTCTTCCCGGCTAAAGCCGGTCCCACAGAAACATCGCATGCCTTTAGTGGGACCGGCTTTAGCCGGGAAGCTTTGCGAGCATCACCTGTCAGGGATAAATAAACCGGTTCACCACGCCTTCGAGCATTTCCTGGCGACCGCTCACGGCCTGCGGGTTGAGTTCGTTGTCCATGGCATGTTGCGCCAGGGCATCCAGACTGAAATCCCCCGACAGCACGGCGCGCCCGAACGGTTGGTCCCAGCCGGCGTAGCGCTGGTCCTTGAACGCCTGCAGCTTATCGTCCTGAATCATCGCCGCCGCCCGTTCCAGCGACAGCGCGAGCACGTCCATGGCGGCGACGTGGCCGTAGAACAGGTCGATTTCGTCCAGGCTCTGCCGGCGCACTTTGGAATCGAAGTTATAGCCGCCGTTCTTGAACCCGCCGGCCTTGAGGATCTCGTAGGTGGCCAGGGTCAGCTCTTCGACGCTGTTGGGAAACTGGTCGGTGTCCCAACCGTTCTGCGGATCGCCACGGTTGGCGTCGATGCTGCCGAAGATGCCAAGGGACGCCGCCGTGGCGATTTCATGGTGAAAACTGTGCCCGGCGAGGGTGGCGTGGTTGGCCTCGATATTGACCTTGATCTCTTTCTCCAGACCGAACTGTTGCAGAAAGCCGAACACCGTGGCCGTGTCGTAATCGTATTGGTGCTTGGTCGGCTCCTGGGGTTTGGGCTCGATCAACAGGTCGCCGGTAAAGCCGATCTTGTGTTTGTGCTCGACCACCATGGCCATGAAGCGGCCCAGTTGCTCCCGCTCGCGCTTGAGGTCGGTGTTGAGCAGTGTCTCGTAACCCTCGCGACCGCCCCACAGCACGTAGTTCGAACCCTTGAGCCGATGGGTGGCGTTCATCGCGCTGAACACTTGAGCGGCGGCGAAGGCGAACACCTCCGGGTCCGGATTACTCGCGGCACCGGCGGCGAAGCGCGGGTTGCTGAAGCAGTTGGCGGTGCCCCACAGCAGTTGAATGCCGCTCTGTTCCTGATGGCGTTCGAGCTCGTCGACCATCTGCGCGAAGTTGTGGCTGTACTCTTTCAGACTCGCGCCTTCGGGTGCTACGTCGGTGTCGTGGAAGCTGTAGTAGTCGATGCCCAGTTTTGAGAAGAATTCGAACGCCGCATCGGCCTTCAAACGCGCCAGGTCCATGGCGTCCGCCGGCTTGACCCACGGACGCTTGAAGGTGCCGACGCCGAACATGTCAGCGCCCGGCCAGACGAAGGTGTGCCAATAGCAGGCGGCCATGCGCAGGTGTTCGCGCATGGGCTTGCCGAGGATGATCTTGTTGGCGTCGTAATGGCGGAAGGCGAGGGGCGACTCGCTGCCGGGACCTTCGTAGCGAATGGTGTCGACATCGGGGAAGCAGGGCATCGGGGTTTCCTTATTGTTTTTGTTGACGGCGGTCTTCATGGTTTTGTTCTTGGCTGCTCCCGATACTAGCAACGGCCCCGTCCGCGCCGATTGCGAAAATCACCAACCCGGTGTTCGATTTTGAGTATTGAGATTCCCCCGGCGCAGGCCTAGTCTGTGCCGACTCGCTTCACAGGCCCGGGGAACAATAATGAAAACCGTCCCGCCCGCTCACCGCATCGCGCTGTTGTTCAACGGCGGCAAGATCTATGACCGCGGCATCATCACCGGCATCGGCAATTACCTGAGCAGCACCCGCGCGACCTGGGATCTGTTTCTGGAAGAGGACTTTCTCTGCCGCCTGAAGGGCATCGAGCGCTGGCAGGGCGATGGCATCATTGCTGACTTCGACGATCCGCTGATCGGCGAGGCCCTGGCCGGAAGCACGGTGCCGGTGGTGGCCGTGGGCGGTTCCTACGAGGACAAGCGGGCCTATCCGAAACACATTCCCTACGTCGCCACCGACAACTTCGCCCTGATCAAGCTGGCCTACGAACACCTGATCGAGGCTGGCCTGACGCGCTTCGCCTGTTTCAGCCTGCCGGAAGCGCAAAGCAATCGTTGGGCCCAGGAACGTGAAAAAGCCTTCCGCCGGCTGCTGCAGCGCGACGGTTTGCACGGTGAGGTCTATCGCGGCCTGAGCACCAGCGCGCCATTGTGGGACAGCGCCGTGGAACAGCAGATCACCTGGCTGCAAAGCCTGCCCAAACCCATCGGCATCATCGCCGTCAGCGACGCCCGCGCGCGGCAGTTGCTGCAGGCGTGCCTGACGGCGGGCATTGCGGTGCCCGAGCAGGTGGCGCTGATCGGCATCGACAACGACCCGCTGACCCGCACCCTGACGCGGGTGCCGCTCAGTTCGGTCACTCAGGGGACTCAACTGATGGGGCGCACGGCGGCGCAGTTGCTGCACCAAATGCTCCACGGCATGCCCTCGACCGCGAGCCAGATTCTGGTGCCGCCCGAGGCCATCAACGTTCAGGCCTCCAGCCTGCATCAGCCGCTGGGCAATCCGTATGTGATGCAGGCGCTGCACTTCATTCGCCAGTACGCCTGCCAGGGCATCAAGACCGCCCAGGTCGCGGGCTACGTCGGCATTTCCCGTTCCTCCCTGGAATCGCACTTTCGCAAGGAACGCGGCTGCAGCGTGCATGACGAGATATTGAGCTTCAAACTCACGGCCGCCGCGTCAGGTCTGAAAGACGGTGACTCAGCCATCGCCGACATCGCGCAAAACTGTGGCTTCAAATCCGCGCAATACCTGCACACGGTGTTCCGCCGGGAGTTCGGCTGCACCCCCCGCGAATATCAGCAGGGCGAGGAAGCACCGATTCATTGATTTGCTTTAGGGCGTCCCGTTTGGGGCGCGTCTGTCATAACAACGACAACATCACAGGAGTCATCGATGCATCCGATTCGTTTAGGGCTGGTGGGTTACGGCAAGATCGCCCAGGACCAGCACGTGCCGGCGATCCACGCCAGTGACCGCTTTGAGCTGGTGGCCGTGGCGACGCTGGGTCAGCACTGTCCGGGCGTGCCCAATTTCAGCTCGCTGGCTGAGCTGCTGGCAGAAGGTCCGGCAGTGGACGCCATCGCCTTTTGCACGCCGCCTCAGGGGCGTTTTGCGCTGGTTGAAGAGGCGCTGAAGGCTGGCAAACACGTGCTGGTGGAAAAACCGCCGTGCTCGACCCTGGGCGAAGCGCTCGCCCTAATCGACGAGGTCAATGCAGCGGGCGTCAGCGGCCTGTTTGCCTGGCATTCACGCTTCGCCCCGGGCGTGAGCAATGCGGCGCAATGGCTGGAAGGCAAGACCCTCAAGCAGGTGCGTATCGACTGGAAAGAGCAGGTGCGCAAATGGCACCCGGGCCAGGCGTGGATCTGGCAGGCGGGCGGGCTGGGGGTGTTCGATCCGGGGATCAATGCGCTGTCGATCGTCACCGAGTTGTTGCCCCGCGCGCTGTTCGTCGAATCGGCGAACCTGAGTGTGCCGAGCAACTGCCAGTCGCCGATTGCAGCGTCGTTGCAGATGCGCGCAGGTGGGGACGTGCAAGTGGTTGCCGAACTGGATTTCGATCACAGCGTCAACGAGCAGTGGAGCATCGAACTGCACTGCAACGAAGGCGTCATGCGCCTGGACGCCGGCGGCGCGCAGGTCAGCATCGACGGCGTGGCGCAGACCGTGTCGGAGGAGGGCGAGTACCCGGCCATGTACGGGCACTTCGCGCGGCTGATAGACGCGGGCAAGAGCGATCTGGATTTGCAGCCGCTGCGCATCGTCGCCGACAGCTTTTTTGTCGGCAGCAAGGAGACGGTGGCGGCTTTTCACGAATAAATAAGTGACGATCGATGGCCCGGTCTGGTGTGCTGGATCGGGCTTTGGCGCTGACTGCGCTTGTGCGGCCAGCGTCAGATCAGATATGCACCACGCCGGCCAGAGCGATTGAGAACGAAACGATCAGGGTCAACAGAATGGTCATGTTGATGGACATTGCGGGCAAATCCTTGTCTGGTTAATCAATGCCGCCATCATCCGGATTTGCACGGGCAAACAGAACGGCGTTCGTGCCTATGTTGGCAATCGATGGAAATAATAGTTCGGGGTTTTTCAGAGAGATGCCCTTGCAGCTGCGCCACTTTTCGCGAGCAAGCTCGCTCCCACAGGATTTGCGGCAACTGATACATCTCTGGTGTGGTCATGATTGAGCAGAGCCCATCTTTCTGAAGCGCTGCTTTCGCAAGGCAAACGCTGCCCTTGTGGGAGTGAGCTTGCTCACGAAGATGGCATTCCAGCCGCTGGAGATGTGGCGGATGTACCGGCCCCTTCGCGAGAAGCTCGCTCCCACAAGGTTTGCGTCATTGCCTAATCCTCGGTAGCCGCCAGAGCCCAAGCCCAATCCAGCCACCCCCTACCCATAAGGACCACCATGCCTTCCACCCCCATCCGCATCACCGACGAACAACTCCTCTCCGACAACTGGTACGTGCTCAAGAAATACAGCTTCGAGCTGCAACGCCGTGACGGCAGTTGGCAGTCACAGACCCGCGAGGTCTACGACCGGGGCAATGGCGCGACGATTCTGTTGTACAACCTCGAACGCCGCACCGTGGTGCTGACCCGCCAGTTCCGCATGCCGGCCTTCGTCAACGGCCACGATGGTTATTTGATCGAAGCGGCAGCAGGGTTGCTGGACAACGCCAGCCCCGAAGAGCGCATCCGCATGGAAGCCGAAGAAGAAACCGGCTACGTCGTGCGTTCGGTGAAGAAGATATTCGACGCCTTCATGAGCCCGGGTTCGGTGACCGAGCGCATTCACTTTTTCATCGGCGAATATCAGCCCGATGATCGGGTCAGCGATGGCGGCGGGCTGGAAGAGGAGGGCGAAGACATCGAAGTGCTGGAGCTGGATTTCGAGCGGGCCATCGCCATGGTGGAAAGCGGCGAAATCAACGACGGCAAGACCATCATGCTCCTGCAATACCTG
Organism: Pseudomonas sp. PS02290; assembly: GCF_029960075.1. NCBI lineage: Bacteria > Pseudomonadati > Pseudomonadota > Gammaproteobacteria > Pseudomonadales > Pseudomonadaceae > Pseudomonas > Pseudomonas sp. PS02290. The sequence goes on along the minus strand of NZ_JASCOY010000050.1, from coordinate 34,379 downwards.
GAGCTGCGCCTGCTGAAATGAAGACGGCAGGGCCAGAACGACTCGAAGCGCGACGAAAAAGTTTCACCCATCGGTAAACTTTCTTACGTTGCAATGAGAATCGTTTGCGTTATCCTTCGCGTTCCTTTGTTACCAGGGATGTCGAACAAGATGGATTTTCGCCCTGCAATGAGCCAGCCCGCCCGGTCTGGCTCACCTTGTGTTGGCGCCACCCGTGGCGCGAGAGACCCGCGCCTCGAGGCGCTGATGGGCACCTACAACACCCACCGCGAGGCACTGTTGCGCCTCGCGGCGAAATTCCTCGGCTGTCGCGCCCGCGCCGAAGACGTGGTCCAGGACGCTTTCGTGAAGATGCTCGAAAGCGACCTCGCGTCCACGGAACCTGCGCGCTACATGTTTCGCGTCGTGCGCAATCTGTCGATTGACCGTCTTCGCCGCCAGCGTCTCGAACGCAACCACGGCGCCGAAGCCGAGCAGCAAGAGCAGATCCGTTTCGAGGTGTCTCCGGAGCGCGTGCTGGCCGGTCGCGAGTCCCTCGGTCAATTGGTCGGCGCGCTCAACGAACTGCCCAAGCGCATGCGCATCGTCTTCAACCTCAGCCAGATCGAGGGCTACACCCAGCGCGACGTGGCCAAGGTCATCGGCACCTCACCGACCATGGTCAACTTTCTCCTGCGCGACACCCTGTCTCACTGCCGCGCGCGGCTCGGCGATATCTAGGCATCGCCGCGTCATGTCTTTCGTTTTCACTGCCCGGAGTCATTCATGAAACTAGTTCGTCTGGTCTTCCAGCAATACCGCTGGCCGCTTGCGATGGTGCTGCTGCTGAGCGTCAGCAGCGGGCTGTTGAGCGTTGGCGTGATTGCCTTCGTCAACCAACGCATGATCAGCAGCCACGAAGGCCTCGGCACCGCGCTGTGGCAATTTGGCCTGATGCTCGCCGTGCTGCTGGCGCTGGCGTCCGGTGCGTCGTTGTCGCTGACCGCGCTGGGTCACCGATTTGTTTATGGCCTGCGCCGGGTGATGGTCAAGCGCCTGCTGGACACCAACATCGAGCGCATCGAATCCATCGGCGGGGCGAAGATCTTCGCCAGCCTGTCCAGCGACATTCGCGCCGTGACCATGGCCTTCGTGCAGCTGCCGGACCTGATCTACGGCTCGGTGCTCAGCGTCGCGTCATTCAGTTATCTGGCCTGGCTGTCGCCGTCGCTGTTCATCACCACGCTGTGCTGGATGGCGTTCACGTTGGGGGTGGGCTGGTTGCTGGTGGGCAAACTCAACGCCCACATCCGCGCGCTGCGTGAGTCCGAAGACAAGCTCTATCAGAGCTATCAAGGCGTGATCGACGGGCGCAAAGAGCTGACCCTCAACCGCGACCGCGCCCGCCGGCTGTACGAAGAAACCTTCGACGTCGCCGCCCAGCGCTACCGCGAGCATTTCACCCTGGCGGACCGGTATCACGGCCTGGCCAGCAACTGGGCCAACATCATGGTCCTCGGCACCATCGGCCTGGCGTTCTACCTGGCCAACGGCCTGGGCTGGGCGCCGACCGAAGTGGCGGCGACCTATGCGCTGACCGTGCTGTTCATGCGCACGCCGCTGGTGCTGGCGGTGGCAGCGATTCCGGCGCAGATCTCCGGGCGCGTGGCGCTGGATAAAGTCGAGTCGCTGGCCCTGGCCGAGCACCACGAAAGCTTCGACGTCGCCCCGAGCCACATCGCCGGTCACTGGCAGACCCTCGAACTGCGTGACGTCGAATACCACTACGCGCCCCAGGGCGACGAGCCCGGTTTCGATGTCGGCCCGGTGAACCTGACCCTGCGCCGGGGCGAAACCGTGTTCCTCATGGGCGGCAACGGCAGCGGCAAATCGAGCCTGGCGCGTTTGCTCAGCGGCCTGTATCGACCATCGGCGGGGGCGATCCTGATCGACGGCCAGGTCATCGGTTCGGACGACTGGCTGGCCTACCGTCAGTTGTTCGCCAGCGTGTTCACCGACTTCCACCTGTTTGCGCAATTGCTCGGTCCCGACGGGCAGAACGCTGACGTGGCGGATGTCGAGCATTGGCTGGAAAAGCTGCACATGAAGCACAAGGTGCAGCTCGCCGACGGGCACTTGCTCGACACGCGTTTTTCCCAGGGACAGCGCAAGCGCCTGGCGCTGATGCTGGCGCTGCTGGAGAAGCGCGACATTCTGCTGCTGGACGAATGGGCCGCCGATCAGGACCCGTTGTTCCGCCGCTTTTTCTACCGCGAGCTGCTGCCGATGTTCAAAAAGGCTGGCGTCACGGTGTTTGCCATCAGCCACGACGACCAGTACTTCGACCTCGCCGACCGTCTGGTGAAGATGGAGTCCGGGCAACTCAGCGAGCTGCAGGGTGATCGCCGGGAAAACGCCAGCCGCGACGCTGTGGAGGAGATCGGCGCCGCCTACCAGATGAACACAGCCGAGGCGTTGTAAGAAATTTCGGCGACCGGGACTAAACAGCCGTCAGCCTCAGTCGTCATGTTAATGAGAATCAGTCTTAAACATTTTTGATGCGCGTGAACTGCCATCCGGCGCCAGCGACCTTGTCGCGCGGCCTGCCGGAGTCGATCGCGCATCGCGCCTTACGAGAGGGAAGCATGGAACTCGTCTACGACTTCATCGGCATCGGTTTCGGCCCGTCGAACCTGGCTTTGGCCATCGCCACCCAGGAGCATGCACAGCGCAGCGGTCTGGCGCCCCACGTGTGTTTCCTCGAGAAAAAGCCGGCGTTCAACTGGCACGAAGGCATGCTGATCGACGGTTCCACCATGCAGATTTCCTTCCTCAAGGACTTGGTGACCCTGCGCAACCCGGCCAGCCGTTTCACCTTCGTCAACTACCTCAACGAGCGTGGCCGCCTGCAGGACTTCATCAACCTGAAGACCTTCTTTCCGACCCGCGAGGAATACACCGACTACCTGACCTGGGCCGCGTCGCACTTCAACGAACAGGCCCATTACGGCGCCGAAGTGATGTCGGTGGAGCCGCATTTCGAAGATGGCCGCTTTGTCGCCATGGACGTGTTGTCCCGGGATGAGCATGGCGAAATCTCCCGTCGTCGCGCGCGCAATCTGGTGTTCGGCATCGGCGGCATTCCCCAGTCGCCGGCGGCCTTCGACGGACTTGAAGACGCGCGCGTGCTGCACTCTGCCGGCTATCGCGGCGGCATCGAAAAACTCCTCGCCAATCGCCCTGGCCCGGTGCGCGTGGCGGTGGTCGGCGGCGGCCAGAGCGCGGCGGAAATCTTCGAAGACCTGGCCTCGCGCTTCGACAATGTCGAGGCCACCCTGGTGATTCGTGGCAGTGCGCTGAAACCGTCCGATGACAGCCCCTTCGTCAATCAGATCTTCAACCCGTCGTTCACCGACACCATTTTCAATCACAGCCAGGAGCGTCGCGTCGCGCTGTTCGACGAGTTCCGCAACACCAACTACTCGGTGGTCGACACCGACCTGATCGAGACCATCTTCCAGCGCATGTACCAGCAGAAAGTGCGCGGTGAAGAGCGTCACCGCATGCTCACCAACCGCGAAGTGGTGCACGCCGAAGTCGCCGCTGACGGCATCGAACTGTTCCTGCGCGATGCGCCCCATGACCAGATGAGCAGCGAGACCTTCGACGTCGTGGTGCTCGCCACTGGTTATCGCCGCGACTATCACCTGGAGCTGCTCTCGGGCATTCAGCAATACATCCAGGGCGCCAACGTCGACCGTCACTACCGCTTGCCCCTGACCCCCGGCAGCGAAGCGGGGATTTTCCTGCAGGGTTGCTGCGAAGACAGCCACGGCTTGAGCGACACGCTGTTGTCGGTGCTGGCGATCCGTTCTCAGGAAGTCGTCGAATCGATCTTCGGCGATCAGGCGCAACCGTGTTCGGCGCGCTCTGGGCATGGGTCGTTGCAGACGCAGACCGAGCCGCGCGTGGCTCTCAAGCTGGCGCGCTAAGCCCGGGCCGTTAAACAAAGCCCGTCACAGCGGTGGTCGTCAGCGGCCACCCACTCTTTTCTCACAACGTTGTGGGCCGCCTTTGCGCGGCCTGCGGGTTGAGCCTTGCCGATACAAACAGGTGAAAGAATGAAATCCATACGAGATCAGGCCGCGCATTTTCCCGAACTGGTGGGCTTTTATGCGCAGACCCAGCCGGACCGGATTGCCCTTCGACACATCGTCCACGAGGACCAGCCGCCGCTGCTGACCACCTACGCCCAGCTGGATGCCAAGGCGCGTTCGATTGCCGCTTGCCTGCAGCAGCACCTCGGTGTGCAGGGCGGCGAGCGCTGCGTGCTGATCCTGCCGACCGGCGCCGATTACGCGGCGGCGTTCCTCGGCTGTTTGTACGCCAGGGTCATCGCGGTGCCGGCCTTCGCCCCCGAGTACAACCGGCAGACCCACCTCGACCGGTTGACCGGCATCCTCCACGACGCGGCGCCGCAGATGGTCCTCGGGCGCCGGGAAGACCTGGATAAATTCCAGCACCTGTTGCAGCCGTTCATGCCCGCTGGCGGGCGTTTCGCTGCGGTCGAAGAGATCACCGACGGCCACGCAGGCTTTCAGGCGCCGCTGATCTGCACCTCGTCGCTGGCCTTCCTGCAATACACCTCGGGCTCCACCAGCGCACCGAAAGGCGTGATGGTTTCCCACGATAACCTCATGGCCAACGAAGTCGCCATGGCCCGGCACTTCGTCTCCGATTCGGGGCTGGAAAGCTGGGTCAGCTGGCTGCCGCTGTACCACGACATGGGCCTGATGTGCGGTCTGCTGTTGCCGCTGTACTACGGCGGCACCCTGACGATGATGTCGCCGAACTACTTCCTCGGCCGCCCGGCGCGCTGGCTGGAAGCGATGAGTCAGTACGGCGGGACCTTCTCCGGCGGCCCGGATTTCGCCTATCGCCTGTGCGTCGAGCGCATCAAACCCAGCGCGGTGAAAAACCTGACACTGGACAACTGGAGCCTGGCGTTTTCCGGCTCCGAGCCGATCCGCATCGCCACCCTGGATGCCTTCAGCGAGCATTTTGCGCCGGCCGGTTTCAACCGCCGCGCCCTGACCCCGAGCTATGGTCTGGCCGAAGCGACGCTGTACGTGAGCGCCGCCGAGCGCGACAGGCCGTTCGGCATCAAGCATTTCGACGGCAGCCAGCTCGCCGCCGGGGATGCCGCCGAGGCGGTGTTCGCCAATCAGAAAGCCAAAAGCCGTCTGCCTGGCTGCGGCTGGTGCCGGCCCGATCACGATCTGCGGATTGTCGATCCGGCCACGCTGCAGCCCCTCGCGTCCGGCCACGTCGGCGAAATCTGGATAGCCGGGCCAAGCGTCGCCCAGGGCTATTGGCAGAACGCCGAAGCCACCGCGCAGACCTTCGTCGAGGAAGACGGCCAGCGCTGGTTGCGCAGCGGCGATCTGGGCATTGCCAGCGACAACGAGTTGTTCATCACCGGTCGCTTGAAGGATCTGATCATCCTCAACGGCCAGAACCTGTACCCCCAGGACATCGAGCAGGCGCTGGAGAAAAGCGTCGAGCTGCTGCGTCGCGGGCGCATCGCCGCCTTCCCGGTGACGGACGAGCAGGGCGTCGAAGGCGTTGGCCTGGCCCTGGAAATCAGCCGGAACGTGCGCCGTCTGATGAAGCCGCCGATGATTTGTGAAGCGGTGCGCGACGCGGTGTCCGAGCTGTTTCTGGTGGCGCCGAAAGTCATTGTGCTGCTGGAGCCGGGCGCACTGCCGCGCACCACCAGCGGCAAGCTGCAACGCTCCGCCTGCCGCAGCGGCTGGCAGAACGGCAGCCTCGACAGCTTCGCGATCTGGCAGGACGGCCGCTTGCTCGATACGGACAGCGCGGACGTTGCCGCTGATGCATCGCCGCTGCTGCCGGAAGTCCTGGCCGCGTGGCAGGAGGTCCTCGGCAAAAGCGATCTGAATGCCGCGGATCACTTCTTCGCCCGTGGCGGTGATTCGGTCGGCGTGGTGCAAGTGCTGTCGCGCCTGAACAGTGAGCTGGGCCTGACACTTGAGCCCGCGCACCTGTTCGAACACCCGACCCTTGGCGCTTTTAACGCCCACGTCGCTGTCCACGTCTCCACCCAGCCCCGCAGCGCCGAACGCCCTGCTGGCGTACCGCTGATCTCCCGCGACAGCGACCCCGAGCAGTCTTTTGCCCAGCAGCGCCTGTGGTTTCTCGCGCAGCTGGAGCCGGACAGCAGCGCCTATCACCTCTGCGGCCAGTTGAGCCTCAACGGCGCACTGGATGACGCCGCGCTGCAACGCAGTTTCGACGACCTGGCCGCCCGCCATGAAAGCCTGCGCACCACCTTCGCCATCGACGCCAACGAAAAGCTGGTGCAGCGCATTCACGCGTCGGGCCCCGTGCTGATCGAACGCCATTACCTGAGCGAGGACACCGACCCGCAGGAGGCGTTGAGCGAATTGGCCAGAGCAGCCGTCGAGCAACCGATGGATTTGCAGAACGGTCCTCTGTGGCGCGTGCTCAATGTGCGGTTGGCGGCGGATCGGCAGCAACTGGTGCTGGTGCTGCATCACATCATCGCCGACGGCTGGTCGGTGCAGGTCATGCTCAAGGAATTCGCCGCGCTGTACAGCGCCCATGTAAAGGGCGCGGAGCCGGCGTTGCCGCCGCTGCCGATTCAATACGCCGACTTTGCCGCCTGGCAGCGCGCGCGTCTGGCCGGTGGCGAAGGGCAGCGCCAACTGGCGTACTGGCGTGAGCAACTGGGTGATGCCCAGACCGTTTTGAACCTGCCAGCCGACCGCCCGCGTCCGGCGCAACAGAGCCATCGCGGCGCCCGTTACGCCATTGCCCTCGACCGCGACTTGAGCCAGGGCCTGCGCGACCTCGCCAGCCGCCACGGCGCGACCCTGTTCATGGTCATGCTCGCCGCCTACAAAACCCTGTTGCAGCGTTACAGCAGCCAGACCGACCTGCGCGTTGGCGTGCCGGTGGCGGGGCGGACTTGCACTGAATCCGAAGGGTTGATCGGCCTGTTCGTCAACACCCTGGTGCTGCGCAGCGAGGTGTCGCCGCAGCAGTCGTTCAGCACGCTGATCGAGGCCGTGCGCCACACCGCGCTGGGCGCGCAACACCATCAGGATCTGCCATTCGAGCAACTGGTCGAAGCCCTCGGCGTATCGCGCAACCTCAGCCACAACCCGCTGTGCCAGGTGAAATTCACCCAACAGTTCCCGCTGCCGCAGAACGTTGAAATGGCCGGCGTGCGCATGGACGTCAGCCAGCTCGACGACTACTCGGCGCATTTCGATTTAGGCCTGGACATCACCGACGACGCCGACGGTATTCAGGCGGTGTTCACCTATGCCTGCGACCTGTTTGACGAGCCGCGCATCGCCGGTCTTGCGGGTGATCTGCTGTGGATCTGCGCGCAAGTGGTGGCGCAACCTCAGGTGCGGCTGGCTGATCTGCAGATCGGCGCCGAACCTTCCTCCATCGCTGCCGAAACAGTGGCGTTCCCGGCCACTGATGTGCTGACCCTCTGGGATGCAAGCGTGCGTGCGCAGCCGGATCGTCCGGCGCTGCAAGACGAACTGCGCAGCGCCACGTTTGCCGAGGTCGACGCCCAGGCCAACCAGCTGGCGCAGCACCTGCGTCAGGCCGGTGTGGGCGTGGAAAGCCGCGTCGGTATTCTGCTGGAGCGCTCGCAGGAGTTCGTCGTCGGCCTGCTGGCGGTGCTCAAGAGCGGCGCCGCGTTTGTGCCGATGGACCCGAAATGGCCGGCCGAGCGTCAGGCGTTTGTCCTGGCGGACAGCGGCGCAAGCGGGTTGATCAGCGACGTGGCGGCGCCGGGCGACTTCCAAGGCGATGTCGTCAGCATGGCGGCCGATGCCCCTTGGCGCTTGTTGCCGCCCCAAGCCCTGGACCTGCAACCCCGCGCCGATCAGGCCGCGTACCTGATCTACACCTCCGGCACCAGCGGCACGCCGAAAGGGGTGGTCATCAGTCACGGCGCACTGGCCGATTACGTCCAGGGCTTGCTCGCACGGCTTGATCTGGCGCCCGAGGCGAGCATGGCGATGGTCTCCACCGTCGGCGCCGACCTGGGCCACACCGTGCTGTTTGGCGCGCTGTGCTCGGCGCGGTCGCTGCACCTGATCAGCCCCGACCGCACCAACGACGCCGACCGCTTTGCCGCCTACATGGCCGAGCACAAGGTGGGTGTGCTGAAGATCGTGCCGACTCATTTAAACGGCCTGTTGCAGGCGACGAATGCGGCCGATGTGCTGCCGGAACACGCGCTGATCCTTGGCGGCGATACGCTGCCGTGGGAGCTGGTCGCGCAGGTGAAGCGCTTAAAGCCCGGCTGCCGGGTCATCAATCACTACGGCCCGACCGAAACCACCGTCGGCGTGCTGAGCAATGAGGCGTTTGAAGAGTCGATGGGCGACAGCGTGCCCGTCGGCCGGCCGCTGCCCAATGCCGTGGCGCTGATTCTCAACGACCAACTGCAGCCGGTGGTGCAGGGCGACGTCGGTGAGCTTTACATCGGCGGGCCGGGGCTGGCGCGCGGGTATCACCAGCGTCCGGCCATGACCGCTGCGGCGTTTATTCCTGATCCGAGCGGCAACGGCACGCGGTTGTACCGCAGTGGCGACCGCGCGCGCTTGCTGGCCAACGGGCAGATTCAGTTCCTCGGCCGCGCCGACGATCAGGTCAAAGTGCGCGGCTACCGCGTGGCCCTGGGTGAAATCGCCCAGCGCCTGCGCCAGCTGGACGGCGTGCGTGACGCCCATGTGCGCGTCGATGATCGCGGCCAGTTGATCGCTTATGCGCTGGTGGCGAGTGGTGCAACGGTGGGCGGCGAGACGCTGCGCACACAGCTGGCCCAGAGCCTGCCGGACTACATGGTGCCGAGCCACATCCTGACCCTCGATGCTTTCCCGCTGACCGCCAACGGCAAGCTCGACGCCAGCGCGCTGCCGACGCCGACCCTGGCGTCCGACGATTTCGAAGCGCCCCGTGAAGGAGTGGAGGCCGCGCTGGCCGCTTTGTGGCAAGCGGCGCTGAACGTCGAGGCGGTGGGCCGTCACGACAACTTCTTCACCCTCGGCGGCGACTCGATCCTCAGCCTGCAGATCATTGCCCGCGCCCGCCGTCAGGGCATTCGCCTGACGCCCAAGCAACTGTTCGAAAAACAGACCATCGCCGAACTCGCCCAGGTCGCCACGGTGGCCGAAGCCAAACCTGTCGCCGCGCCCGTCACGGCGGCGGTCGCACCCCGCGAGTTTGCCCTGACGCCGATTCAGGCGCGCTTCTTCAGCCTGCCCATCGCCCAGCGTCAGCACTGGAACCAGTCGTTGCTGCTCGACGTGCCCGAGGCGCTGGACACCGCGCGGTTGCAACAGGCCCTCGCGGCCGTACTGGCCCATCACGATAGCTTGCGCCTGAGCTTCCATCAGAACGATGCAGGCCAGTGGCAGCAGCGTTACCGCGACAGCGAAAGTGCCGAGCGCGTGCTGTGGACCTGTGAACTGAGCCGCGAAGACGACCTCGATTCGCTTAACGACGAGGCCCAGCGCAGCCTGAACATCGACACCGGTCCGCTGCTGCGGGTGGTCCATGCGCGCCTGTCGTCGGGCGAAGCGCGTTTGCTGCTGGCGATCCATCACCTGGCCGTGGACGGCGTGTCGTGGCGGGTGCTGCTGGAAGATCTGCAACTGGCTTACAGCCAACTGGCGGCTGGAAAGGGCGTGGCATTGGCCGATAAAACCGCCAGCTTCCAGGCCTGGTCGCAGTCGCTGAGTACCTTGGCGCACAGCCCTGAGCTGCAAAAGCAATTGCCGTACTGGCAAGGGCTGAACGCCGCCGATGCCGTCCTGCCCGGCGATGCGTCGGTGGAAAGCCTTGTCGGCGACAGCGAAACCCTGCACCTGACCCTCGACGCGACCGCCACCCGCCGCCTGCTCAGCGAAGCCCCGGCCGCCTACCGCACACGCATCGATGACCTGCTGCTGGCGGCGCTTTCCCAGGCGCTGTGGCAGTGGAGCGGCCGCCGTCGGCACGTCATCAGCCTCGAAGGCCATGGCCGCGAGGACGCCACCGGCGAGTTGGACCTGAGCCGCAGCGTCGGCTGGTTCACCAGCCTGTACCCGCTGGCGCTGAACGCCGAGGATGACGCGATCGCTACCCTCAAGGCAGTCAAGGAAACCGTGCGCGCCGTGCCGGAAAAGGGCCTCGCCTATGGCGTACTGAAATACCTCGCCGGCGCGGAGTTGCCGGAGCTGATCGGGCAGGGCGTGACGTTCAACTACCTCGGTCGCTTCGACGACAGCGAGGGCGCGCTGTTCGCATTGTCGAGCCGCACGCCGAACACTCTGCGTGACCCCCAAGGGCCGCTGGCCAATGCCCTGGCGGTGGACGGGCAGGTCCGCGACGGCCAGTTGCAGCTGGACTGGACCTTCAGCCGCGAACGCTTCAGCCGCGACAGCATCGAGCAACTGGTGGCGCTGTATGAAGCGCAGTTGCTGCAGCTGATCGCCCATTGCAGCGATGAATCCAACGCCGGCCTGACGCCGTCTGACTTCCCTCTGGCCGGCCTGAATCAGGATCAGCTCGACGGGCTGGGCATTCCTGCGCGGGAGATCGAAGACATCCTGCCGCTGGCGCCGATGCAGCAGGGGATTTTGCTGCACAGCCTGCTGGAGCAGGGCAACGGCATCTACCTGATGCAGGATCAGTACGATGTCGGCGCCCACGTGGATTTCGACGCGTTCAAATTCGCCTGGCAGCAGGTGGTGCAGCGTCACCCTGCGTTGCGCACGGCGTTTCATGGGCTGGAAAGCGGCGTGCAGCGTCAGATTGTCATGCGTCGCGTGCCGTCGCCGGTGCAACTGATCGACCTCAGCCATCTGTCCCGGGACGCCGCTGAGGCCGAGCTCGACGCGCTGCTGAAAAGCGAGCGCGAGCAGGGCTTCGATTTCGCCCGGGCGCCCCTGCTGCGCTTGCGCTTGATCAAGTTCGGCGAAGCGGATTTCCGCATCGTTCAGAGCCACCACCACGCCTTGATTGACGCCTGGTGCCGGGGCCTGATGCTCACTGAGTTTTTCACCCATTACCGCGCGTTTCTTGATGGGCGTCAGGTCAGCCTGCCGCCGGCGCGGCCGTACCGCGACTTCCTCGCCTGGCTCGCCGAGCAGGACGAAGCGGTCAGCCGTGATTACTGGCGCAACGCGCTGGCGGGCTTCACCGACGTCACGCCGCTGCCGTATCGCCACAGTGTGCAGCGTAACCAGCAGGGTGAAACGCAGATGCGCGACGTCACCCTGGCGCTGGGCGTCGAGCAGACCGCAAAACTCGCCGAACAAGCGCGTCAGCATCGTCTGACCGCCAACACCTTCGTGCAGGCCGCCTGGGCCTTGTTGCTGATGCGCCATGCCGACCGCGACGAAGTGCTGTTCGGCGTCACCGTGGCCGGTCGTCCGACCGAGCTGGAAGGCATCGAAGGCGCACTGGGGCTGTTCATCAACACCTTGCCGCTGCGCATCCGCCGGCCCGGCATCGGCGCCTCGGCACTGGAGCTGCTCAACGCCTTGCAGGGGCAGAACGCCGACATGCGTCAGCACGAACACCTGTCCCTGGCCGACATTCAGCTGCTCGCCGACACCCCGCGCGGCCAGCCGCTGTTCGACAGCCTGTTTGTTTTCGAGAACGTTCCGTTGGGCGCCGAGGTGCAGCAGGCCGTGAACGAATACCGCATCAACCCGCTGGCCAACCGCACCCACACCAACTATCCGTTGACCGTGGTGTTGCTGCCGGGCGAATCCCTGCAATTGCAGCTGACCTACGACACCCGGCACTTCGACGACGCCGACATGGGCACGCTGGTCAGCCACTTCCGTCGTCTGCTCACGCAGTTGATCGACAACCCGCAGCAGACGCTGAGCCAGTTGCAGATCCTTGAGCAAACGGAGCGCGAGCAGTTGCTGGCCCAGGGTCTCGGTCCGGTGCAACAGCATTGGTACGACATCAGCTACCTGGAGCGTTTTGAGGCGCGGGTGCTGGCCCATCCGGCCCAGGAAGTGGCCCGCTGTCAGGGTCAGAGCCTGAGCTACCGCGAACTCAATCGTCAGGCCAACCGCATCGGTCACGGACTGATCGCAGCGGGCGTGCAAGGCGATGATGTAGTGGCGCTGTTTGCACCGCGCGGCCTGCCGCTGTTGAGGATGATCGTCGGCGCGTTCAAGGCCGGTGCGGCCTATCTGGCCCTGGATGATCGTCACCCGGCCGGGCGCAGCGCGCGCATGCTGGTGAGCAGCGCCGCGCCGGTATTGCTGACGCCCCGCGAGTGCCTGACCCAGGTCGAGGCGATCGTTGCGCTGGCTGAACGCAAGCCCCGCGTGCTGGTGCTTGAGGACGTGCTGGCCGGATGCGATTCCCTCGCTGACCAGAACCCCGGCCGCTACGCCACCGCCGAGCAACTGGCCTACGTCATCTACACCTCCGGCTCCACCGGTGAGCCGAAAGGGGTGATGGTCAACCAGCGCGGCATGCTCAACAACCAGATGTCCAAGCTGCCGTATCTGCGTCTGGGCGAGGGCGACGTCATTGCCCAGACCGCCGCCACCGGCTTCGATATTTCCGTGTGGCAGTTCCTGACCGCGCCGCTGTTCGGCGGACGCGTGGAAATCCTGCCGGACGCCGTGGTGCAGGACCCGCAACGCCTGCTGGAAGAAGTGGCGGCCAATCAGGTCAGCGTGCTGGAATGCGTGCCGGCGGTGATCGACGCCATGCTCGCGGTCGCGCCCCAGCGGCTCGATGCCTTGCGCTGGTTGCTGCCGACCGGTGAAGCATTGACCACGGACCTCGCCGCGCGCTGGTTTGCGCGCTACCCCGAGGTGCCGCTGGTCAACGCTTACGGTCCGGCCGAGTGCGCCGACGATGTCGCGCTGCACACCCTGATCGCCGCGCCGGCGCTCAACGCCAACATGCCGATTGGCCGGCCCACCGACAACAACTGCCTGTACGTGCTGGATTCCCATCTACAACTGGCGGCGCCCGGTGTGGTGGGCGAGCTGTACATCGGCGGCGTTGGCGTGGGTCGTGGCTACGCCGCGCGGCCAGGGCTGACCGCCGAGCGCTTCCTGCCGGATCCATTTGGCGAGGCCGGTGCGCGGCTGTACCGCAGCGGCGACCTGGCCCGCTGGAACGCCGACGGCGCGCTGGAATACGTCGGCCGTGCCGACTTCCAGGTGAAGATTCGCGGCCAGCGCATCGAGCTGGGCGAAATCGAAAACCTGCTGTTGGCGCAACCCTCGGTGCACGACGCCGTGGTCAGCGCGCAACCGACGCCCCATGGCCCGCAACTGGTGGCCTATGTGGTCGCCGAGGCCCGGCAGGCATTGTCCAGCGACGTGCTGAAAACCGCGCTGGCGCAAACCCTGCCGGCGTTCATGGTGCCGGCGCACATCGTCGTGCTGGCGCAGATGCCGCGCAACGCCAACGGCAAGCTCGACCGCCAGGCGCTGCCGGCGCCGAGCCTGGAAGAACGCGAGTTCGAAGCGCCCGAAGGCGAGCGTGAGGAAGTCCTTGCTGAGCTGTGGCAGAGCCTGCTGAAGGTTGAGCAGGTGGGTCGTCACGACAACTTCTTTGAACTGGGTGGCCATTCGTTGCTGGCGACGCGGCTGCTGTCGCGCATTCGCGAGCGCCTCGGGGTGAGCATCCCGCTGGCCCAGGCCTTCGAGGCCACCACTGTTGCCGCCCAGGCGGCGCTGATCGACACCTTGCAGGGGCAGACCCTGACACTCGACCGGCTCGATGCCCTGGACGAGTTAATGAATGAGCTGGAGGAAAGCAACTGATGTCGCAACCGAGCATGACTTCCCGGAGCAAGCTGCTGGCCCTGGCCACGCGTTTCCTCAGCCTTGGCAGCGCTCAGCGTCGGGTGTTTTTGAACAAGCTGCGCGAGCAGGGCCTGGACGCGTCGTCGTTGCCGGTGCCACCGGGCGTGGCGGGCGAGCGCAGCCCGGCGTCGTTTTCCCAACAGCGTTTGTGGTTTCTCGAACAACTGGAACCGGGCAACAGCACCTATCACCTGCCGGGTGCCTTGCGCCTGAAGGGCGAGCTGGATGTTGGGGCCGTCCGAACGGCGTTCGAGCGCGTCGCCGAGCGTCATGCCAGCCTGCGCACGGTGTTCGCTACAGCTGAAGACGGCACGCCGGAGCAGGTGATTCTCGGCGATCAGTCGTTGCCATTCGAACGTCTGCACGCAGACGACGAGGGCGAGATGCAGGCGCTGGCCGATGCGTTCGCCCGACGCCCGTTCGACCTGGCCCAGGGCCCGCTGTGGCGCGTGGCGTTGATCGAACGCGCGGCAGATGAGCACGTTCTGCTGGTCTGTCTGCACCACATCATCGCCGACGGTTGGTCGATTCAAGTGCTGCTGCTGGATTTCGTCGAAGCCTATCGCGCGGCGCTGTCGGGTGACGACGCCAGTTGGGCGCCTCTGCCATTGAGCTACGCCGATGTCGCCCTGTGGCAGCGCGCCTGCCTGGACGCGGGCGAGGGTGATCGGCAACTGGCCTACTGGCAGCAACAACTGGGCGATGAACCGCCGGTGCTGGAATTGCCGGCGGACCGTCCGCGCCCGGCGCGCCAGAGTTTCCGTGGCGCGCGCCTGCCATTCAGCTTCGACGCGGCGCTGTCCGGGCGTATGCGTGAACTGGCCCGCCAGCGCGGCGTGACACTGTTCACCGTCCTGCTCGCCGCCTATCAAGTGCTGTTGCAGCGGATGAGCGGGCAGACCGACCTGCGCATCGGTGTGCCCATTGCCGGGCGTCAGCGTGCCGAGACCGAGGGCCTGATCGGCTTCTTCGTCAACACCCAGATTCTGCGCGGCGATGTGCAGGCCGACGCCAGTTTCAACCAGATCATCGACAGCGTTCGCCTGGCGTCCCAGGGCGCTCAAGCCCATCAGGACCTGCCGTTCGAGCAACTGGTCGACGCCCTGGCGCCGGAACGCAGCCTCAGCCACAACCCGCTGTTTCAGGTGCTCTACAACCATCAGCAACGCCAGGACGAAGCGCTGCAATTGATGCCCGGCCTCAACGCCACGCTGATGCCGCTGGACAACGGCAGCGCGCAGTTCGACCTGGCGCTGCACACCTGGGAAAACGCGGCGGGGGAACTCGCGGGCAACTGGAATTACGCCACGGATCTGTTCGATCACGGCAGCATCGAGCGGCTGCATGGGCGTTTTGAGCAGCTGTTTGCCGAGTTGCTGGAGCGGCCGGACATTGCGATTGGCGATTTCGAATGGCTGGATGCTGAAGACCGCGCGCAGTTGTTGTCGATGAATGACACGGCGCGGGATTGGGCTGCCGATGAACCTTTTGTTCATCGCCACTTTGAGCGTCTGGCGCAGGTGCATCCCGAGCGGGAGGCGGTGCGCTTTGGCGATGAGGTGCTGAGTTATCAGGCGCTGGATCAGCGCGCGAATCAACTGGCGCATTACCTTCGGGAGCAGGGCGTCGGCCGGGAGTCGCTGGTCGGCGTCGCGGCGTTGCGTTCGGTGGAAATGGTGGTTGCGCTGTACGCAGTGCTGAAAGCCGGTGCCGCGTATGTGCCGCTGGACCCTGAATATCCGGCTGATCGCCTGCGTTACATGCTCGAAGACGCCGGGATTGGTTTGCTGTTGAGCCACGATGCGGTGATTGCTGATCTGCCTCAGGTTGAAGGCCTGCAGGTGGTGAATCTGAATCATCTGGCGTTGACGTCTTATCCCGTCACCGCGCCGGTATTAGAGCTGCACCCCGAGCAACTGGCCTACATGATTTACACCTCGGGCTCGACCGGTAAACCCAAGGGCGCGGGCAACACTCACGCGGCGCTGTTCAACCGTCTGGCCTGGATGCAGGACGCTTATTCCCTCGACACCACCGACGCGGTACTGCAAAAAACGCCGTTCAGTTTTGACGTGTCGGTCTGGGAGTTCTTCTGGCCGTTGATGGTTGGCGCGCGTCTGGTGGTAGCTCAGCCAGGTGATCATCGCGATCCGCTGCTGTTGAAATCCTTGATCGAACAACAGCAGATCACCACGCTGCACTTCGTCCCGTCGATGCTCGGTGCCTTCATGGCTCAGGACGATCTGAGCGGCTGCGCCTCCCTGAAACGGATCGTCTGCAGCGGCGAAGCGTTGCCTGCCGATCTGGCCCGGGAAACCCTGCAGCGCCTGCCAAATGCTGGCCTGTTCAACCTGTACGGCCCGACCGAAGCGGCCATCGATGTCACCCACTGGACCTGCGTGGATGAACCGGGCGCTTCCGTACCCATCGGCGCCCCCATCGCCAATCTGCAGATCCACATCCTCGACAGCCGCCTGAATCCGCAACCCATCGGCGTACCCGGTGAGCTGTACATCGGCGGTGACGGTCTGGCTCGCGGCTATCACCTGCGTCCGGGACTGACTGCCGAGCGCTTCGTTGCCAGCCCGTTTGGTAAAGGCGAGCGCCTGTATCGCACCGGTGACCTGGCGCGCTGGCGTGCCGACGGCGTGGTGGAATACCTCGGCCGTCTCGATCACCAGATCAAACTACGCGGCCTGCGGGTTGAAATCGGCGAGATCGAAGCGGCGCTGCTGGATCACCCGGCGGTCAGCGAAGCGGTGGTCATCGCCCGTGAACTCGCCACCGGCATGCAGCTGGTCGGCTATCTGGTCGCTGACGATTTCGACGAAGAACACCTGCGCATCCAGCTGAAACAGCGCTTGCCGGATTACATGGTCCCGGCCCACTTCGTCACGCTGGACAGCCTGCCGCTGTCGGCCAACGGCAAGCTCGACCGCAAAGCACTGCCAGACCCGCAAATCCAGCAACGTGCTTTCGAAGCACCGCTGGCCGGGGTCGAAACCCAACTGGCGGCGTTGTGGCAAGACCTGCTCGGCGTCGCGCAAATCGGGCGTCAGGACAACTTCTTTGCCCTCGGCGGCGACTCGATCCTCAGCCTGCAAATCATCTCTCGCGCCCGCAAGGCCGGCATCGTGCTGTCGCCCCGGCAGATGTTCGAACGCCAGACCATCGCCGAGCTGGCCCAGGTCGCTCAGGTGGTCACTCAGAATGTGACAGCTGTCGAGCCCATCGAGCTGAACCGCGACATCCCGCTGACGCCGATTCAGCATTGGTTCTTCCAGCAACCGATGAAGAACCGCAGCCACTGGAACCAGTCGCTGCTGTTGAACCCGAGCGAAGGGCTGGACCTGCCGGCGCTGACTCAGGCCCTTCACGCCATACTTAACCATCACGATGCCCTGCGCATGAGGTTTGTGCAGCAGGACAACGGCCCGTGGCAGCAACGCTATCGTGCAGAGCTTTCTACTGACGAGCAGTCCCGAAACGGCCTGATCTGGCAGCGTGAAATCCCCCTGAACGAGCTGACCGCGGCCTGCGACGAAGCTCAGGCCAGTCTCGATCTGAGAGACGGCCCGCTGTTGCGCGCCGTGCATTTCACCCTGGCCGAAGGCGGCGAGCGTCTGTTGCTGGTGGTTCATCACCTGGTGGTGGATGGCGTGTCGTGGCGCATCCTGCTGGAGGACCTGCAAAGCGCCTACACCCAGGTGCAAGCGGGCCTCGCTATCGACCTCGGCGACAAAACCGCGTCGTTCCAGCGCTGGGCCAACCGCCTGCTCGATTTCGCCTACAGCGATGCCGTGCTCGCCGAAGCCGATTACTGGCGCAACCTGCCGTCAGCACCTGCGTTGCCGTGCGCCAATCCCCAGGGGGAAGCGCGCCAAAGCCACGTGCGTCAACTGCACCTGCAACTGGACGTTGCGCGCACTGACCGGCTGATCAGCGAGGCCCCGGCGGCGTATCGCACGCAGATCAACGACCTGCTGCTGACCGCACTGGTCCGGGCGATGAAGCGCTGGAGCGGCCAGTCCCAGGCGATGATCGCCCTGGAAGGCCACGGCCGCGAAGACCTGTTCGACGGCGTTGATCCGGCGCGCACCGTCGGCTGGTTCACCAGCCTGTACCCGGTCAGCCTGCATGCCGACGACGACCTCGACGCGGCACTCAAACACACCAAGGAAACCCTGCGCGCCGTGCCCAATGGCGGCCTGGGTTATGGCCTGTTGCGCCATCTGCGCGGCGAAGCCTTGCCGGCGCTGGACGGCTGCGTGCTGTTCAATTACATGGGCCGGCTGCAACACAGCAGCGGGCTTTTCAGCCTGGCCGAGGAGGGCAGCGGTGCCCAGCGCGCCGCCGATGCGCCACTGAATGGCGAGCTGTCCATCGACGCGCAGATCCGTGACGGCCAATTCAGCCTGACCTGCAGTTTCAGCGGCGACCGCCATGAATCCGCGTCGGTTCAGCGCCTGCTCGACGCCTATGCCGAAGCGCTGGACGAGGTGATCGAACACTGCCGTCGCCATTCAGCCGTGACGCCGTCTGATTTCCCCGCACTCGCTCTGACTCAGGCACAACTCGACGCACTGCCGGTCGCGGCTTGGGACATCGAACAGCTGTACCCACTGACCCCGATGCAGCAGGGCCTGTTGTTCCACACCGAGCTGAGCGGCAGCGAGGTCGCCGATCCCGCCAGCGCTCGCGACCTGTACATCAATCAGGTGGCGCTGGACATCGAGCACCTGCCGGTGACCCGATTCAAATCGGCATGGGCGGCGGCGGTTCAGCGCCATCCGATCCTGCGTGCGGCGTTCCTGCGCGTGCCTGGCAGCGAACAGCCAGTGCAGCTGATTCGTCGCGATGCTGCGCTGGTCGTACGTGAGCTTGACCTGCGCGCTGGCGATCAATTCCTCGCGGACGTGCTGGTGGCCGAGCGGGAAACCCCGTTCGACCTGCACGCCGCGCCGCTGATGCGCGTGCTGCTGGTTCGCCAGAGCGAGACGCTGTGGAAACTGGTCTGGACCTTCCACCACATTCTGCTGGACGGCTGGAGCAGCGCGGCGGTGCTGGGCGAGGTGATTCAGGCGGCGATGTCCGACACCACGCCGCAGCCCGCCGGGCATTACGCGGATTACGTCGATTGGCTGCTGAGCCGCGATGCCGAGGGTAGCAAGACCTTCTGGCAGACCCACCTGGCCGGTTTCGACCAGCCGACGATGATGGCGGCGACGCTGACCGCGCCGACGTCCAGCACCGGCGAGCCGTTGCCGAATCAGGTGCGGGTCACTTCCATGGACCTTAACAGCGAACTGCTGAACAGCGCCGCGCGCCGTCAGCGCGTGACCGTCAACACGCTGATTCAGGCGGTCTGGGTCCTGCTGTTGCAGCGCTACACCGGGCAGCAGCGGGTCGCGTTCGGCGCCACCGTGTCCGGTCGTTCCGCGCAGGTGCCGGGCATCGAGCGCATGCTCGGGCTGTTCATCAACACCCTGCCGCTGGTGCAGGCGCCGCAAGCGCAGCAGAAGGTCGGCGACTGGCTCAATGACCTGCAAGCCCACAACCTGGAACTGCGCGAGCACGAACACACGCCGCTGTTCGAGGCCCAGCGCTATGCCGGTCACGCCGGCCGTGACCTGTTCGACAGCCTGCTGGTGTTCGAAAACTACCCGGTGGACGCGGTGCTGCGGGACAAGCAGGCCAACGGTGTCAACTTGGGTTCCGTGGAACTCAGCGACAAGACCCACTACCCGTTGAGCCTGGCCGTGGTGGCGGGCGAGCAGGCCCACGTTCACGTCAACTACCACAGCAACGTGTTCAGCGCCGAACAGATTTCCAGTCTGTGCGGGCATTTCCAGGCACTGCTGGACGGCCTCTGCCGCTTCCCCGAGGCGCGCATCGGCGAGCTGTCTATGCTCACCGAAGGCGACATCGACGCCATGCACGCCTGGAACACGCCGCCGTTTTCGCCTTACGTGGATCGGCCGATTCATGAGCTGATCGCCGACCACGCGCGTATTCGTCCCGACGCCATCGCGCTGGTCCACGGCGAACAGCGCCTGACCTTCGCCGAGTTTGACCGACGCGCCAACCAACTGGCCCACGCCTTGCGCGCCCGGGGCATCGGCACCGAAGTGCGTGTGGCGATTGCCATGGAGCGCGGGATTGATCTGTGGCTGGCGTTTTATGCCGTACTCAAGGCGGGTGGGGCGTACATTCCGCTGGACCCGGATTACCCGACCGAGCGCCTGCGCTACATGCTCGAAGACGGCGGCGTGAAGCTGTTGATCAGCCACGATGCGGCGCTGGATCGTGTGCCCGTGGGTGATGTGCCGCTGCTCAATCTGGACGAACTGGACTGCTCATCCGAGCCATTCACAGCCCCGGACGTCACGATCCATCCGCAGCAACTGGCCTACCTGATTTACACCTCGGGCTCCACCGGCAAGCCAAAAGGCGCAGCCATCGCCCACGCCGACATCTCGATGCACATCCAGACCATCGGCGAGCGTTATCGCTTTACGCCGGAAGACCGCAAATTCCACTTCCTGTCGATCAGCTTCGACGGCGCCCACGAAGGCTGGATGATGCCGCTGTGTTACGGCGCCCGAGTCGTGCTGCGGGATCAGGAACTGTGGAGCGTTGAGCAGACCTACGACACGCTGATTCGTGAAGGCATCACCGTCGCCTCATTCCCGCCGAGCTACCTGCGTCAGCTGTCCGATTGGGCCGGCGTGCAGGGCAAAGGTCCGGGCGTGAAAACCTACTGCTTTGCCGGTGAAGCCTTCAGCCGCGAGATGCTCCACGACGTGATCCGCAATCTGCAGCCGCTGTGGATCATCAACGGCTACGGCCCGACTGAAACCGTGGTCACGCCGACGCTGTGGCTGGCGTCTGCCGAGACCGCTGATTTCACCACGGCGTACGCGCCGATTGGTGATCTGGTGGGGGATCGTCAGGGCTACGTAATGGACGCAGATTTGAACCCGCTGCCCCAGGGCATTGCCGGCGAACTCTATCTGGGTGGCGCCGTGGCGCGGGGTTATCTGGACCGTCCGGGCGCAACGGCAGAGCGTTTCCTGCCGCATCCATTCCGTGCAGGCGAACGCATTTACCGCAGTGGCGACCGCGTGCGCCTGAACAGCGAAGGGCTGCTGGAGTATCTGGGCCGTATCGACCATCAGATCAAGATCCGTGGCTTCCGCATCGAGGCCGGCGAGATCGAAGCGGCGCTGAAAACCTGCAAGGGCGTTCGCGAGGCCTTGGTCGTTGTCCGTGACGGCGCGAACGGAAAAGTCTTGCTCGGTTATGTCGGCGGCAACGGTCTGGCCGAGGACAGCCTCAAGCAGCAGCTGAAAAACACCCTGCCGGAATACATGGTTCCGGCGCACATCGTGGTCATGGAACGCCTGCCGCAGTTGCCCAACGGCAAGCTCGACCGCAACGCGCTGCCCGATCCACAGGTGATCTCCAGCGACTACCAAGCGCCGCAAACGCGCCTTGAACAGCAATTGGCGGCGCTGTGGCAGCCACTGCTGGGCATCGACGCCGTCGGCCGCAACGATCACTTCTTCGAACTCGGCGGCCACTCGCTGCTGGCCATGCAGCTGATCTCCCGCCTGCGCCATGAGCATCAACTGAGCGTGCCGTTGCGTGCGCTGTTCGACGCGCCGCGCCTCAGTGATTTCGCCCAGCGCATCACCGGATTGGCATCCACCGAAGCCAAGCAGCTTGAGCTGACCCCGCGCCAGCAGAACCGCGCCGTGCAGTCCTTTTCCCAGCAGCGGTTGTGGTTCCTCGATCAGCTGCAACCCGGCGGTCACGCCTACAACCTGCCGGGCGCCGTGCGCTTGTGCGGCGAGCTGAACGAGGTTGCATTGCAGGCGGCATTCGACGGCCTGACCGCACGCCATGAAGTGCTGCGCACGCGGTTCCTGGCGGTCGAGGGCGTGCCGATGCAACAAATCGAGCCTGCTTCAAGGGTGGAGATCGAGCGGCTGGATATCAGCCATGAAGGGGATATCGACACCGCCTTCAACGCCCTGGCTCAAGACTTCGTCAAGCGTCCGTTCGACCTGTCGCGCAGCCCCGTCTGGCGACTGGCGCTGGTGCGTGTCGCGCCTGACGAACAGCGTCTGCTGCTGTGCCTGCACCACATGATCTCGGACGGTTGGTCGGTGCGCGTGCTGCTGCAGGAATTCTGCGAGCTGTACCGCGCGGCCGTGGAAAACCGCGCGCCGCAACTCGCGCCATTGCCGGTGCAATACGCTGACTTCGCTGCCTGGCAGCGCGAATGGCTGGCGGCGGGCGAGGGCGAGCGGCAACTGAACTACTGGCGCGAGCAACTGGGTGACGAGCACCCGGTGCTGGAACTGCCGACCGACCGGCCGCGTCCGCCCCAGCAGAGCTATCGCGGTGATCGCGTGCTGTTCGCCTTCGATATCGCGTTTAGTCAGCGCCTGCGCGAGTTCGCCAGACAACAGGGCATCACGCCGTTCATGGCGATCCTGTCGGCCTATCAAGTGTTGCTGCACCGCCTGAGCGGCCAGAACGACCTGCGCATCGGCGTGCCGATTGCCGGCCGTTCGCGGCTGGAAGTCGAAGGGCTGATCGGCTTTTTCGTCAGCACTCAGGTGCTGCGGGCCGAGGTGTCTGCCGAGCTGACCTATCGCCAGGTGCTGGAACAGGCCAAGGCGCGGACCCTCGGTGCCCAGGCCCATCAGGACCTGCCGTTCGAGCAACTGGTCGAAGTGCTGCAACCCCACCGCAGCCTGAGCCATAACCCACTGTTCCAGGTGGCCTACGATCACCAGCAGCAGGACTTCGAATCCCTCGCTGGATTGCCCGGCCTGCGTGCCGACGTGCTGCCGCTGGACGACGGCAGCAGCCAGTTCGACCTGGCGCTGAACACCTTTGAGGACGCCGACGGCGGGCTGGGTGGGTCGTGGAACTACGCCACGGACCTGTTTGATCACGGCAGCATCGAGCGCTTGCATGCCCGCTTTGAGCAGCTGTTTATCGAGTTGATCGAGCAGCCGGACGCGGCAATTGGCGACTTCGAGTTGCTGGATGCTGAAGACCGCGCGCAGTTGGCGCTGGTCAATGACACGGCGCGTGATTGGGACTCGGAGCCGTTTGTGCATCAGCATTTTGAGCGGCTGGCGCAGCTGTATCCCGAGCGGGAAGCGTTGCGCTTTGGCGAGGAGGTGTTGAGTTATCGCGACCTGGATCAGCGCGCGAACCAACTGGCCCATTACCTTCGCGAGCAGGGCGTCGGGCGCGAATCCCTGGTGGGCGTGGCGGCGTTGCGTTCGGTGGAAATGGTGGTGGCGCTGTACGGGGTGTTGAAAGCCGGCGGGGCGTACGTGCCGCTTGATCCGGAGTACCCGGCGGACCGTTTGCGCTACATGCTCGAAGACGCAGGGATCGGCTTGCTGCTGAGTCACGATGCGGTGATTGATGATCTGCCGGTTGTGGAAGGCCTTCGTGTCGTAAATCTGGATCATCTGGCGCTGGCGTCTTATCCCTTCACCGCGCCTGCTGTAGAGCTGCACCCCGAGCAACTGGCCTACATGATTTACACCTCTGGCTCGACGGGAAAACCGAAAGGCGCGGGCAACACTCACGCGGCGCTGTTCAACCGTTTGGCCTGGATGCAAGAAGCCTACGCGCTCGATGCAACCGACACCGTGCTGCAAAAAACACCGTTCAGTTTCGACGTGTCGGTGTGGGAGTTCTTCTGGCCGTTGATGGTCGGCGCGCGTCTGGTGGTCGCTCAGCCGGGTGATCACCGCGATCCTGTTGCGCTCACCAAGCTGATCGAAAAACAGCAGATCACCACGCTGCACTTCGTCCCGTCGATGCTCGGTGCCTTCATGGCCCAGGACGATCTCACCGGCTGTGCCTCCCTGAAACGTATCGTGTGCAGCGGCGAAGCCTTGCCTGCCGATCTGGCCCGCGAAACCCTGCAGCGCCTGCCGAATGCCGGCCTGTTCAACCTGTATGGCCCGACGGAAGCGGCCATCGATGTCACCCACTGGACCTGCGTTGATGAGCCGGGCATTTCCGTGCCTATCGGTCGCCCGCTAAATAACCTCCAAATCCACATCCTCGACAGCCGCCTGAATCCGCAACCCATCGGCGTTCCCGGCGAGCTGTACATCGGCGGCGACGGCCTCGCTCGCGGTTACCACTTGCGTCCCGGCCTGACCGCCGAGCGTTTCGTTGCCAGCCCATTCGGCACCGGCGAGCGGCTGTACCGCACCGGCGACCTGGCCCGTTGGCGTGCCGACGGCGTGGTGGAATACCTTGGCCGTCTCGATCACCAGATCAAACTGCGCGGTTTACGGGTTGAAATCGGCGAGATCGAAGCGGCTCTGCTGGATTACACGGCGGTCAGCGAAGCGGTGGTTGTTGCCCGTGAACTGGCGACCGGCATGCAGCTGGTGGGCTATCTGGTCGCTGACGATTTCGACGAAGAACACCTGCGCGCCCAGCTGAAACAGCGCCTGCCGGATTACATGGTCCCGGCCCACTTCGTCGCACTGGAAAAGCTGCCGCTGTCCGCCAACGGCAAGCTCGATCGCAAAGCGCTGCCCGATCCACAGATCCAGCAGCGCAGCTTCGAGGCGCCACTGGCGGGCGTCGAAACCCAACTGGCCGCGCTGTGGCAAGACCTGCTCGGCGTCGCCCAGGTCGGGCGTCAGGACAACTTCTTTGCCCTCGGCGGGCACTCGCTGCTGGGCATCCAACTGGTGGCGCAGATCCGCCGCGATCTGAAGCTTGAGCTGCCCCTGCGTGCGCTGTTCGAGTCGCCGGTCCTCGCCGATCTGGCCCACTACCTGAACACCCAGGCGCTCGCCACGGCGATGTCGGCCCTGCAGCCCCGTGCTGACCGCGAGTTCGCGCCGCAGTCCTTCGCCCAGCAACGCTTGTGGTTCCTCGCGCAACTGGAGCCCGAGAGTGTTGCGTACAACCTGCCGTGCGTGCTCAACCTCAGCGGCGCGCTGAAGCTCGATGCCCTGCAGCAGACCTTCGACGCCCTCGCGGCCCGTCACGAAACCCTGCGCACCTGCTTCCGCCCGTCGCCGATGCAAAACGGGGAGGCGGTGCCGCAGCAGCGGGTTTTGCCGGTCAGCAGCGTGCACATCGCCCGTCACGACCTGCGCGACAGCGATACGCCAGAAGCGGCATTCGACGCGCTGGCCGAAGCGTTCATGAACCAGCCCTTCGACCTCGACGCCGAGCGCGCGCCGTGGCGGGTGGCCCTGGCGCGGGTGGCGGACGATCAATGGCGCCTGCTGCTGTGCATGCACCACATCATCTCCGACGGCTGGTCGGTGCAGGTCATGCTCGAAGACTTCGCCGCGCTGTATCGCCGGTTCGCCCAGGGCAGCGACGCCCAACTGGCTGAGCTGAGCGTCCACTACGCCGACTACGCCAGTTGGCAGCGCGAGCACCTGAGCGGTGCCGAGCGCGAGCGTCAGTTGAACTGGTGGCGTGAAGCCTTGGGTGACGAACAGCCGGTGCTGGAACTGCCGGCGGACCGTTCGCGTCCCGCCGAGCGCGACGGCAAAGGCGGGCGCCATGCCTTCGTGCTGCCGCAAGACCTGGCCGACACACTGCGCCATACCGCGAAAGCCCACGACGCCACGCTGTTCATGCTGTTCCTGGCCTCGTTCGACACGCTGCTTTATCGCCTCAGCGGCCAGCGCGATCTGCGCATCGGCGTGCCGGTGGCGGGGCGTGCCGAGGTGCAGACCCAGGGCCTGATCGGCTTCTTCGTCAACACCCTGGTGCTGCGCGCCCAGGTCAGCGGCGACCAGCCGTTCACCGCGCTGCTGGCCCAGGTCAAGGACAACCTGCTCGGCGCCCACGCCCATCAGGACCTGCCGTTTGAGCAACTGGTGGAAGCGCTGCAACCGGCGCGCAGCCTGAGCGTCAACCCGCTGTTCCAGGTCAGCTACAACCACCAGCAACAGCCGGATCTGTCGCTGCTGCAGTTCGATGATTTGAGCTGCGAGGCCCGCCAGTGGGACATCAAGGGTGCGCAGTTCGATCTGGTCCTCGGCACCTTCGAGCACCGCGATGGCCACATCAGCGGCTACCTCGATTACGCCACCGACCTGTTCGACGTCTCGACCGTGGCGCGTCTGTTCGAGCAACTGGTCACGCTGCTGCGGGCGATCTGTGCCCAACCCGACGCCGCCATCGGCGACCTGCCGTTGCTCGGCGAGACCGACCTGGCCGCGCTGGATCAATGGAACACGCCGCCGTTTTCGCCTTACGTCGATCGGCCGATTCACGAGCTGATCGCCGACCACGCGCGTATTCGGCCCGACGCCATTGCGCTGGTCCATGGTGATGAACGCCTGACCTTCGCCGAATTCGACCGTCGCGCCAATCAACTGGCCCACGCCTTGCGCGCCCGGGGCATCGGCACCGAAGTGCGGGTGGCGATTGCCATGGAGCGCGGGATTGATCTGTGGCTGGCGTTTTATGCCGTGCTCAAGGCGGGTGGGGCGTATATCCCGCTCGACCCGGATTACCCGACCGAACGCCTGCGCTACATGCTCGAAGACGGCGGCGTGAAGCTGTTGATCAGCCATGACGCCGCGCTGGATCGGGTACCGGTGGGCGATGTGCCGCTGCTGAACATCGATCAGCTCGATTGCTCGTCCGAACCGGAAACGGCACCGGATGTGGTGATTCACCCGCAGCAACTGGCCTACCTGATTTACACCTCGGGTTCGACCGGCAAGCCAAAGGGTGCAGCCATCGCCCACGCCGACATTTCGATGCACATCCAGACCATCGGCGAGCGGTACCGCTTTACCCCGGAAGACCGCAAGTTCCACTTCCTGTCGATCAGCTTCGACGGCGCCCACGAAGGCTGGATGATGCCGCTGTGTTACGGCGCCCGCGTGGTGCTGCGCGATCAGGAACTGTGGAGCGTCGAGCAGACCTACGACACCCTGATTCGCGAAGGCATCACCGTGGCCTCGTTCCCGCCGAGCTACCTGCGTCAGCTGTCCGATTGGGCCGGCGTGCAGGGCAAAGGTCCGGGCGTGAAAACCTACTGCTTTGCCGGTGAAGCCTTCAGCCGCGAGATGCTCCACGACGTGATTCGCAATCTGCAGCCGCTGTGGATCATCAACGGCTACGGCCCGACCGAAACCGTGGTCACGCCAACGCTGTGGCTGGTGTCTGCCGAGACCGCTGATTTCACCACGGCGTACGCGCCGATTGGTGATCTGGTGGGGGATCGTCAGGGCTACGTAATGGACGCGGATTTGAACCCGCTGCCTCAGGGCGTTGCCGGCGAACTCTATCTGGGTGGCGCCGTGGCGCGGGGTTATCTGGACCGTCCCGGCGCAACGGCCGAGCGTTTCCTGCCGCACCCGTTCCGTGCCGGCGAACGCATCTACCGCAGTGGCGACCGCGTGCGCCTGAACAGCGAAGGGCTGCTGGAATACCTCGGCCGTATCGACCACCAGATCAAAATCCGTGGCTTCCGCATCGAAGCCGGTGAAATCGAAGCGGCACTCAAGGCCTGCGACGGTGTGCGTGAAGCACTGGTGATCGTGCGCGACAAAGGCAACGGCAAGCAGTTGCTCGGCTACGTCGGCGGCAACGACCTGTCAGAAGACAGCCTCAAGGATCAACTGAAAAACACCCTGCCTGAATACATGGTGCCGGCGCACATTGTGGTCATGGCGCGCTTGCCGCAGTTGCCCAACGGCAAGCTGGACCGCAACGCGCTGCCTGATCCGCAGGTCGGCAGTCAGGCCTTCGAAGCGCCGGAAGGTGAGCGCGAAGTCGAGCTGGCGCGGGTCTGGCAGCAGTTGCTGGGGGTTGAAAGCATCAGCCGTCAGGACAGCTTCTTCGAGCTGGGCGGCGATTCGATCCAGTCGCTGGCGGTCATCACCCGTCTGCGTCAGGTCGGTTTCAAGCTGCTGCCGAAGGACGTGTTCAGCCATCCCCGGCTCAAGGATCTGGCCCTGCGCCTCACGGTCATCGAAGCCAGCGCAGCGCTGTTGGTCGAAGACGCGCCGAAGGGCGAGCTGCCGTTGACGCCGATTCAGGCACACTTCTTCGAGCAACCGATGGCCAACCGCGCGCACTTCAACCAGGCGTTGTTGCTGGACGTGCAGCGTCCGCTGGAGGCGGCGCTGTTGAGCCAGGCGCTGGGCGCGCTGCTGGGTCATCACGACGGCCTGAACCTGAGTTTCCGTCAGCACGCGGACGAGGGCTGGCAGCAGCAGTATCGAGACGCTTCGGCTGCCGACAATCTATGGCTGCGTGACGTGGCCGACGAGCACGCCATGACTGCGCTGTGCGATCAGGCCCAGCGCAGCCTTGATCTGCACGACGGCCCGCTGCTGCGCGTGGTGCTGGCGCAGATGCCGGAAGGGCAAAAACTGTTGCTGGTCGCTCATCACCTGGTGGTCGATGGCGTGTCGTGGCGGGTGTTGCTGGAGGATCTGGCGCGGGCGTACGCCCAGGTCGCTTCGGGCGGTGCGGTGGATCTCGGTCCGAAATCCAGCAGCTTCCAGCGCTGGGCGCGGCATCTGGTCGACGCGGCGCAGGCACCTGAGCGTCAAACCGAAGTGGGCCAGTGGCTGAAACAGGTCGGCACCGCCGAGCCGGTCTGGCCGGTGGACCACCCTGAAGGCCGCGCCACGCAACAGGACCTTGAGCAGTGCGAACTGCTGCTGGACGCGGGTCTGACCCGTCGCTTGCTGCGCGAAGCCCCGGCGGCACTGGCAGCGCGCACCGATGAAATTTTGTTGGCGGTGCTCGCCGAAGCGCTGAAGGGCTGGACTGGCCAGCCTGACAGTCTCGTCGCACTGGAAGGCCACGGCCGTGAAGCCTTGGCTGAGGGGCTAGATGTCGGTCGCACGGTGGGCTGGTTCACCAGCCTGTTCCCGCTGCGGGTGCGTGCCGCTGCCGATATCCGCCAGACCCTGATCGGGGTGCGAGACAGCCTGCGGGGCTTGCCGGACAAAGGCGTCGGTTTCGGCCTGCTGCGTTATCTGGGCGACGATTCGGCGCGTCAGTCACTGGCCGCGCTGCCGGAGCCCAAGGTGGTGTTCAACTACCTCGGTCAGTTCGATCAGGACCTGGGCGATGGCCGCTTCTCGCCGTCGAAGGTGTCGGCGGGCGCGCTGGTCGACCCGTCCACGCCGCTCAATCGCGAGCTGGAAATCAACGGCCAGGTCTTTGCCGGGCAACTGGGGCTGACCTTCCGTTTCAGCGGTCAGCGTTATCAGCGTCAGACCATCGAACGCCTGCAAACGTCATATCGCGACGGGTTGGTGGCGTTGCTGGACAGCTTGCCTTCATCAACACCTGCCGCGCCGCAAAGCGTGGTCGTCAGCCGTGACGGCGCGCCGAATCCATTGATTCGTCTGAGCAGCGGCGCCAGCGACAAGCCGCCGGTGTTCTGCGTGCACCCGGTCAGCGGCACGGTGGTCGGCTACTACGCACTGGCCCGGCGCCTGTCTGTGCAGTGGGACGTGTGGGGCATTCAGAACCGCCAGGTGCTGGACGGCCAGTGGCGCGACAGTTCCATCGAGCAAATGGCCCGCGACTACGTCAAGGCGCTGCTCGAACAGCAGCCGTCCGGCCCATATCGGCTGATCGGCTGGTCCATGGGCGGGACGATGGTGCTGGAAATGGCGCGGCTGCTGACCCGACTCGGCAAGCGCGTCGAGTTCGTCGGCCTGATCGACGGTTACGTGCCGGGCGCCGGTCAGCCGCGTCCTGCCGTGCCGGAAACCCCGGTTCTCGACGCCGATGACGAGGGTCTGGAAGCCGACGCGCACTGGCAACAGCTGCTCGGCGTCGAGCGGCACATGCGCCAGTTGGCCAATCAATGCCGCCAGATCCACTCCCTCAGCGTGCCGGTCTACGCCTGGTGGGCCGAGCGCTCGCCGGAAAATAACGATAACGCACCGGCTCTTCTGGAGCAGGGCATGGGTGTTCGCTTGCAGGTTTCGGCCTGGATCGACGCCGACCACCTTTCGATCGTCCGTGATCAGCTGTTCATCACTCAACTTGCCGAGGCCCTCGCGCAGGTCAACGAACGCCCCCATTCCCACGATTTCCAGGAGCACGAACATGCATAGCCAACACAACGTGACGCCGATTGCCGCCCGCCACAGCGAGGCGCTGTCGAGCAGCCCGGACGCCGCCGTCGCCAACGCCGACTACCGCTTTGCGCCGACCCCGCGACTGGAGCGGCAGGCCGCCGTGGAATCCAACGCGCGCAGCTACCCGCGGCGCATTCCCCTGGAACTCAAGCGCGCCCAGGGCATTCACGTGCAGGACAGCGAAGGGCGCTGGTTCATCGATTGCCTGGCCGGCGCCGGCACCCTGGCGCTGGGGCACAACCACCCCGAGGTGATCCAGGCCATGCGCGCCACCCTCGACGGCCAGCGCCCGCTGCACACCCTGGACCTGATGACCGAAGCCAAGGACGACTTCATCAACGAGCTGTTCGCGTTGCTGCCGAAAGAATTCGCCAAGGACGCGCGCATTCAGTTCTGCGGGCCGGCCGGGACCGATGCGGTGGAAGCGGCGCTGAAACTGGTGCGCACCGCCACCGGACGCAGCAACCTGATGGCCTACCACGGCGCCTATCACGGCATGACCCAGGGCGCGCTGGCGCTGATGGGCAATCTCGGGCCGAAGACCTATCTGGACGGTATGGCCGACGGCGCGCAGTTCCTGCCGTTTCCCTACGACTACCGCTGCCCGTTCGGCGTCGGCGGCGAGGCCGGCGAGCGCATCGGTCTGCACTACATCAAGAACCAGCTGACCGACCCGGAAAGCGGCGTGTTGCCGCCGGCCGGGATGATTCTGGAAACCCTGCAGGGGGAGGGCGGTGTGGTGCCGACCTCGGCGAAATGGCTGCGGGAAATCCGCCGCATTACCCGCGACGCCGGCGTGCCGCTGATTCTCGACGAAATCCAGTGTGGCGTGGGCCGCACCGGCAAGCCGTTTGCTTTCGAGCACGCGGGCATCGTGCCGGACGTGCTGGTGCTGTCCAAAGCCATCGGCGGCAGCCAACCCATGGCCGTGGTGGTTTACAACAAGTCCCTGGACGTGTGGAAACCGGGCTCCCACGCCGGCACTTTCCGTGGCAATCAACTGGCGATGGTGGCCGGTTCGACAACGCTGCGCATTGTCCGCGAACAGCAACTGGACCTGCACGCCGCCGCCATGGGCGAACGCCTGATCGGGCACCTGCGCTCGTTGCAGAAAGACTTTCCGCAGATGGGCGATGTGCGCGGCATGGGCTTGATGATCGGGGTGGAAATGGTCGATCTCGACGGCCGCCCGGACGCCCTCGGCCACTTTCCCCACAGCGGCGCGCTGGCCTCGACCATCCAGCGTGAATGCTTACAGCGGGGGCTGATCATCGAAGTGGGCGGGCGCCACTCGTCGGTCATCCGCTTCCTGCCGCCGCTGATCGTCACTGCCGCGCAGATTGACCAGATCGCCGACATCTTTGCCGCCGCCGTTTCAGCGGCCGTCAAACAGCGTTAAACCCTAGTTGTAACAGCGTTGAAACAGGGCGTAGGACCAGCGATGGCCCTTCGCCCTTTTTTTATGATAAGAATGGTAATGAGAAACGTTCTTTGTTACATTTTCACGCTTTTTTGACATTGGTGGTCAATTTTGGGGCTTTGCCCCGTGTGATTTTAAAGGGAGGGGGAGTTCGGATGGCGAGCAATAACAAGGGTCAATTCAAGGTCAATGCCTTGGCAGCGCTGGTCGCAACGGTCGCCTGTCACGGCGCAGCATGGGCGGCGGATGCCCCGGCCAAGGCCGAGCAGGGCGCCACTATCGAACTGCAGAATTCGGTGGTCAGCGGTGAAGCGCCTGAAGGGCAGGAAACCGTCGGCTATCAAGTTAAAAACAGCACGGCGGGCACCAAGACCAGCACACCGCTGTCGGAAACCCCTCGCTCGGTGTCAGTGGTGACACGCCAGCGCATTCAGGATCAGGGCTCACAAAGCCTGACCGACATCCTCGGTTACGTCCCCGGCATCTTCGCCCCGCCCTTTGCCGTCGGCGACGGCCTCGCGGGCGACCTGTTCTCCATTCGCGGCTACAACGCCACCGACTACGGTTACGGCCTGCTCAAAGATGGCTTGCGTCTGCAGGGCAACCGCTACGACACCACCACCGAACCCTATGGCCTGGAACGCACCGAAGTGTTCCGTGGCCCGAGCTCGATCCTCTACGGCGAAAACGCGCCGGGCGGGCTGGTCAACCTGGTCAGCAAACGCCCGACCGAAACCGCCCAGGGCGAAGCCAAATTCACCTACGGCAGCAACAACCGCCGGCAACTGTCCCTCGACGTCTCCGGCCCGCTGACCGACGACAACCGCATCCTCGGCCGCGTGGTCATGCTCGGTCGCAACGCCGACACCCAGGTCGATTCGGTACCGGACGACCGCATTTACATCGCGCCGTCGATGACCTTCAACTTCGACGAAGACACCGCGCTGACCCTGCTGTCGTCATACCAGCGCGACCGCACCAAGCTGCTGCTCGGCTACCCCGCTGCGGGCACCTTGCTGAACAACGTCAACGGCAAGATCGGCAAGGACCAGTTCAACGGCAACCCGAACTGGGACGACTTCGAGCGCGAAACCTGGACCCTGGGTTACGAGTTCAAGCACCAGCTCAACGACACCTGGCAGTTCCGCCAGAACTCGCGCTTCATGGAATCGCGTCTGGACCGTCACGAGACCTGGCCGAACAACCTGAACAACGCCGGTTTCGGCAGCACCCTGACCAGCACCGCGTACGATCGCGACAACAAGTCCATCACCTACTCGCTGGACAACCAGTTCGAAGGCCACTTCACCTCAGGCGCCCTGGACAACACCGTGCTTCTGGGCGCGAGCTACGACCGCACTTCGTACAACCAGGACTGGGCGGCCGGCAACGGCGGCACGTTCAACGCCTTCAATCCGGTGTTTCCGTCGGCCAAGCCGCGCATGCTCGCGACGGTTCAGAACTCGCAGCTGGATCAGCAGATGTACGGCGTTTACGGCCAGTTGCAGAGCAAGTACGACAACTGGATCTACCTGTTGGGCGGGCGTCAGGACTTCGTCAACAGCCAGTACCGCAACCGCGCCGGCACCATCAGTGGCGTATCGGACCTGGACGGCTGGGACCATCGTTTCAGCTGGCAGACGGGTTTGATGTACCAGTTCGAGAACGGCATTTCGCCGTACGTGAGTTACTCGACGGCGTTCACGCCGGTGCAGCAGTCGTCGCAACCGAACGGCGAGTTGCTCGATCCGATTCTCAGCGAGCAGTACGAGATGGGTCTGAAGTACGAGCCGGCTGGCTGGAACACAACGTTCAGCGCAGCGGTGTTTGACCTGACCAAGACCCACGACGTGATTTCCGGTTCCAACGGCTTCAGCCGTCAGATAGGCAAGAGCGAGTCCAAGGGCGTGGAGCTGGAGGTCAACAGTGACGTGACCAAGAACCTGAGCCTGACGGCGTCGTACACCTACACCGATGCGCGGGTGACGAAGGACAGTCCGGGGTCGTTGTACGAGGATCATCAGTTGACCGGCATACCGCGTAATCAGGCGAGTACGTGGGCGACGTATCGCTTCCTCGACGGTCCGATGAGCGGTTTCCGTGTGGGTGGCGGGGTGCGTTATTTCGACAATACGTTCGCGTATACCGCGCCGACGCTGTACGGGAAGTTGAAGACGGGTGATGTGACGCTGGTGGATGCGTTGGTGGGGTATGACATCGATAAGCATTGGTCGGTGGATGTGAATGCGAAGAATCTGTTCGACAAGAAGTATGTGAGCGGCTGCAATAACGCGGGTCGGTGTTATTGGGGCGAAGAGCGGACCGTGCTCGGGACTGTGGCGTTCCGCTGGTAACGCGCCAGGCTCGAGAAGATCAAGAGCGTCTGCCTAGGGGCAGACGTTTCGCCTTCGGCGAGTTACTTGGAAAAGCACCCCAAGTAACCAAAGGTGCTTGCTCCTGGTTGGGCCCGACTTCGTCGGGTTCCTTCACTCCGGTCCCGCTCCGTGGGCCCGCGCCGAACGGACATCCATGTCCTGACGGCGCTCTCGCGGCATCCATGCCGCTCGGCCCACTCCGCGAAACCTCCATTCAGCCTGCACCCAAGTCGCGATGGGTGTCGTCTGGACTTCCTGTGTACGAAGATCAAAAGCAACGGCAACGGCAACGGCAACGGCAATGGCAACGGCTTCCCGGCTGAAGCCAGTCCTACAGGCGCGCGCGGTCTGATTGGTGGGACCGGCTTCAGCCGGGAAGAGGCCAGCCCAGGCGCCAACAATTGTGCTGATCGCACCCCCTCCCTGCATTGATCGAAAGGCTTCCCGGCTGAAGCCGGTCCTACAGTCGATGTCACTGCCGATCCCACTGGACGCATGCGATGCCTTGGTAGGACCGGCTTCAGCCGGGAAGAGGCCAGCTCAAGCG